>JAKFXB010000029.1 GCA_021731585.1 Alphaproteobacteria bacterium | reverse complement strand
GAAGGGCGGGTGAGGGGTGCTTTAATGTTCGGTGTTGCAGTTTTGCGGTGTTGCAGAAGTCAGAAAAAAGTATTTTTGTGCAACACTGATGACTGTAATACAAGCTTTAAACAACCCCTCACCCCTCGCTACGCTCGGACCTCTCCCACAAGGGGAGAGGTAAATGTCGACACATCCTAGTCACTTTTCATCGCAGCTTGGCGTTTTTTACGATATTCTTCTATAGAAAAAAGTTCAGATTCAGGAACAAGATCAACAAAGCAACGCCCATTTAAATGGTCAACTTCATGTTGAATCACGCGAGCTAAAAATCCATGGGCTGTCCCTTCAACCTTTTTTCCTTCAGGTGTAAAGGCCATATATCGAACTGTTGTATAGCGGGCGACAGGACCTGCTAAGTCATCAACAGAAAAGCACCCTTCATAATCTGTTGTTTTTTCTTCGCCAACAGGTTCATAAGAAGGATTCAACCACACAGTTTTTGGCATAGTTTGATCGAGATCTGGACGCCATTTTTTAAGCTCTTCTTCGCTTCCTACCTCAAACACGATAACTTTTTTCCCAAACCCAATTTGGGGTGCTGCTAGGCCTGCACAATTTTCCTCTTGATCAAACTTATCAATTAAGATTTGCACCAGTTCTTTATCTTCTTCTGAAAGAGGGAAGGTAAATGGCTGGGCAGGCTCACGTAAAACAGTTGTATTACTAGATTTTGGATTGTTGATGACAACGTAATCGGGTAAGTCTTTCATGGGTGTGCATCCAACTGTAAGAGTGGCAAGGGAAAATAAAATTGTAGCTTTCTTATACATCATGAAACCCTTCGTAAAGCATCCTCAAAGGAAAGCTCAAACTTTTCTCCGGTCTTGCGGTTTTTAAGTTCACACTGACCGGAAGAGACACTTCTAGGACCTATAATAATTTGCCAAGGAAGACCAATTAGGTCCATATCGGCAAATTTAGCTCCTGAACCTAAATCTCTGTCATCATAAAGGACCTCAACCCCCGCATTAAGGAGTTTTCCATAAAGATCCTCAGATAGGCGGGTACAGGCCTCATCCTTCACTTTCAAATTCAAAAGACCAACTTTAAAGGGCGCCACACTTTCTGGCCACTTTATGCCTTCATCATCATGGTGAGCTTCAATAATAGCCGCCACAAGACGCGAAATGCCGATACCATAGGAGCCCATTTCAACAGGAACTTGCTTGCCATCAGGCCCCATCACATACGCCCCTAAAGGGATGGAATATTTTGTTCCAAAATAAAACACATGGCCTACTTCAATGCCGCGCGCCGTTTTAAGGCGCTCTGGAGGAACAGGACATGTTTTCGGATCATGAAGCTCATCGGCCATGGCGTAAAGGCTTTGGAGGTGCTCAAGGGTCAGAGAATTGACATCCAGACCTTCATATCCTGCATCGTAAAAAATCTCGCTTTCCCCCGTCTCCGCCAGGATTTGAAACTCATGACTCAGGTTGCCTCCAATAGCACCAGAATCTGCTCTCACGGGAATAGCTGTCAAATCCATACGGGCAAAGGTTTTAACATAAGCTTCTAACATAGCTTGATAGGATGCTTTGGCTCCTTCCATGGTCAGATCAAAGGAATAGTTGTCTTTCATCAAAAACTCTCGGCCCCGCATCACGCCAAAGCGAGGGCGGATTTCATCACGAAACTTCCATTGGATATTATAAAAACGCTTCGGAAGATCACGATAGCTTTTAACAAAGCGAGCAAAGATTTCTGTAATGACTTCTTCCGCTGTGGGACCATAGAGCATCTCTCTCTCATGGCGATCGGTAATGCGTAGCATTTCTTTGCCATAATCATGATACCGTCCACTTCTTTCCCAAAGCTCGGCTGGCTGGATGGTGGGCATCAAAACTTCAAGGCTACCCGCCTTATCCTGCTCTTCCCTGACAATTTGAGAGATTTTTTGGAGAACCTTTAATCCCAAGGGAAGCCATGTATAAATACCTGAAGTCACCTGCGAAATCATTCCAGACCGTAGCATAAGACGATGGGAGGCAATCTGTGCCTCTTGAGGAGTTTCTCTTAAGGTGGGATAGAAAAAAAGTGAAGAACGCATTCTTATTTCTCCTTAAAGCTTAAATTTTTCCCCGAGATAAACTTGGCGTACTCGCTTATCAGCGACGATTTCCTCAGGAATGCCTTCCTTTAAAACAAGCCCTTCATTGATAATGTAGGCCCGGTCAACAATACCAAGGGTATCACGCACGTTGTGGTCGGTGATTAAAACACCAATGTTCTTATCCTTTAAGTGCGCTATGAGATCTCGAATTTCCCCGACGGCTATGGGATCAATGCCTGCCAACGGCTCATCCAGCAACATAAAATGAGGGTTGCTAGCAAGAGCACGAGCAATTTCTGTCCGCCGTCTTTCGCCTCCCGAGAGAGCTAAAGCTGATGATTTGCGAATATGTTTGATCGAAAATTCATCCAAAAGACTCTCTAAGCGTTCTTCTCGCTGATCATAATCAGGTTCTACAAGTTCTAGAATGGCTTTGATATTATTTTCAACGGTCAACCCTCGAAAAATCGAGGTTTCTTGAGGAAGATACCCAATACCAAGACGTGCTCTTCGATACATAGGAAGATAGGTGATGTCATGATTGTCTAAAAGAACAGATCCTCCATCAGCCTTTATTAATCCTGTAATAATTGAAAAACAGGTTGTTTTCCCGGCCCCATTAGGACCTAAAAGTCCAACAGCTTCTCCTCGAACAACATTGAGGTTGACATCATCAACGACGATACGCCGCGCGTATGACTTCCGTAACTTTACTGCAGAAAGACCTTCTGATGAGATATGAGTTTCTTTGGAAAGTGCGGCCATATTTAAATAACTTTATACTTATTGAGAGCGTGTTGCGGATCTCTTTTTAGCAGAGATAGGGAAGAGCTGTCCATCATTATGGTTTGAGAAAGCTTCTTCAGAAGAAGCGTCCTTCTTTTCTTTTGTTTTTTTTGCATCCTTTGGAAGGATAATTCCAGAGATACGCTTTTTAGAGCCAGATTGAGAGACGTGAGGCGGCTCAGTGAACATTTCTGCCACATCTGTTTTAAGGTTATGCTGCGCATAACCGCCTTCAATAACATTCTCTCCCTGCATCACCTTAACATTGTTAAAGACTTCAACGAGGTGATCTTTTGCAGAGTAAATTCCTCGATCTCCAGTAACAACACTTTTAGGGCTAGATGCCAGCATATGGCCTTCTGCCTCCACTTTATCAATAGAAAGCTTTTCCCTACCTTCTTCTGTCCTTTCAGAAGAAGGTTTAAAGTAGGCTACAAGGGTATCCGCTTGGATAAGTTCCTCTTTTTCAGGAAATAGGGCTGTGGCCTGCCCTCGAGCAATTCCTTTGTTATCCGTATGCCAATACTCAATTGAATCGCGAGCAGTAATACTCTCTTTAGGAGTGAGAATTTTTAAATTTCCACCAGTCAGAAGAACGCGATCAAGAACCACATCATAATGAGCGTGATCCCCGTAAGCTTTATCTGTTAGTGTTTCCATGCGCACATGACCATCAGCTGTCATGACAGTAATATCGTGTTCTTTACCTTCTGTAAAAAAAACTGTTAAGACGTCTCCATAAACTGTATTTGTGCCTTTTTTTGCAGAGGCGTTTCCAGTAGCAACACACTTGTTAACTGTTTCATCACACACAACAGAGTTTTCTGCTTCAATGATAATGGGGTCATCTCCTTTACTCTCACTGAGACGGTCCAGAATTTGAGCCTGACACAGGACAGGACTTATTAACATAAGAAAAAAAAACCTGTTGAAACTCATGAGTTTTTCTTCTGCTTTTTCAAAGTGGTTTTATTAATCTCTATGCGAGAAGGTCCTTTTAGGGTAAGAATTTTTTTGCCTCCAGATTTATTTTCAATTCTAAACCCATTTTGCCCTCTTAATTTTCCAGCAGGCCCTTCTCCTTCAACAAAAGAATCTCCTTCAACAACGCTATTGTCAAAGGTGATATGAGCTTTTTCCGTTTGCACACGATATCCATCCGTACTTGTCAACGTGACTTTTCCTTCTAAATCTAAGTATTTGCTTTCGCTATTATAATGTCCTTCTTTTGCTTGAAGATTAAGCGTTTCTCCTTCTTCAGTTTCCAGGGTTCCGGTAGGATTTATAAGATCTGTGGAGGCCTGTGTATTTTGCTTGGCCCACTCAGCATCCACATGAAACGGTTGTCCCTTCCCATCGGTTGAAACATAATGGGGGTGAATCATTCTATTTTCTTGAATTTCTGGTTGAGAGGAATCAATCAAAACGAGTTCTTCTTTATCGTGAGAGGTGATATATGGCCAAGCAAAAGTAAATCCAATAGCGGTAATAATCCCCATAGGGAGAATTACCTTCATTAAACTGACATAGCGCGAATAACTCTTTGGAAGAGATAGCCCCATCTACACCAGTCCCTCTCTTAAGCAATCGTGAAGTCGCAAGAGCCCAACAAGCTTGTCCGTGTTTTCTTCTAAGACGAAAAGATTCGTAATCGCATTGCGGTTCATAAAACCAACAGCTTCACCTGCAAAAGATGAAGAAAAAATCGTCTTTGGTGAATGGGTCATAATATCTTCAACTTTTTTGTTTAAAAGGTCAGAACTCATATGACGACGAAGATCCCCATCAGTAACAATTCCCATAAGCTGACCCCTCTCATTTAAAACCCCAATACATCCAAAACCTTTTTCCGTCATGGTAACAAGTGCCTCGCTCATTAAAGTCTCTTTAGAGACAAGGGGTAACTCTTCATAGGGACGCATAAGATCCGCAACATGGAGTAATTTTTTTCCTAAGCGTCCGCCAGGATGAAGGTTTTTAAAATCGTTTTCAGAGAAACCTTTTCTCTTTAATAAAGAAACCGCCATAGCATCTCCTAAGCCTAGCATAAGAGTTGTCGACGTTGTTGGCGCAAGACCCAAAGGGCAAGCTTCCACAAAAGATGGCAAAAGAAGTGTACATTTAGCCGCTTTTGAAAGGAGACTGCCCCTCTTGCATGTTATAGCAATAATAAGAATATTAAACCGCTTTGCATAAGCAATTATATCTGAAAGCTCTGCCGTTTCCCCTGAAAGGGAAAGGATTAGTAGAGTATCTTTAGGAGTAATCATTCCCAGATCCCCATGGCTTGCTTCACTGGGGTGAATAAAAAAAGCAGGCGTTCCTGTGGAGGAAAACGTCGCCGCAATTTTATGGGCAACATGACCACTTTTCCCAATACCAGCAAGGATAATGCGACCTTCGGTTTCCATGATAATGTTTAAGGCCTTTTGAAAAGACTCATCCAAACCTTGCGCAAGAGTGAGAAGGGCTTCGGCTTCAAGACGTAAAACACGATAAGCTTCCTCAAGATCATCATGGAGAGAAATAGAATTTAAGTTTGCTTGTTTCATTAAATATTTCACCTTAAAATTAATATATTACTTTTGTTTATACTTAATGCTGAAAAATATCAACTTCATTCCATCCTTGAATGTCTAATTCACATCTTGCCGGAATAAATTTAAAGCATGCCTTTGCGATTGACTCTCGTCCTTCTCGCTTCAAAAGCTCTTGTAAAGCTGCTTTCAAGCGATGAAGGTAGATAACATCATTGGCTGCATATTCCATTTGCTTATCTGAAAGTTGTTCTGAACCCCAGTCAGAGGTTTGCTCAGTTTTTGAGATTTCAACGCCCAAAAGTTGTTTGCACAGGTCCTTTAATCCATGTTTATCTGTATAGGTCCGGGAAAGTCGAGAGGCTATTTTTGTACAAAAAAGAGGAGTCGCATCAACTTGCAAATAATATTTTAAAATCGCGTAATCAAAACGAGCGAAATGAAAGATCTTTTCAACGTTTTTATCATTAAGAAGAGCCCTTAAGTGGGGAGCCTCATAGGATGATTTCAGAGGAAAATGAACAAGATGGCAGTCTCCCTCACCAGAAGTTAATTGTACGAGCGTTAAGCGATCTCGTGGTATATAGAGACCCATTGCTTCCGTATCTATAGCAACAGAATGATTAAATTTAAGATTGGGAGGGAGATCTCCACGATGATAATGAATTTTCATGTTTTGCTTTCGTTACAGTTTGCATCAAGCAAGTAATACCCTGCAAGTATACCTTAGATTGGTGCCCAGGAGAAGACTCGAACTTCCACGAACTTTCGCTCACTAGAACCTGAATCTAGCGCGTCTACCAATTCCGCCACCTGGGCCTATACTCAAAGAAGAAGAGTATATAGCTTTCGTTAGTAGAATTCTCAGGAAAAGTCAATGATTTAGCAGGAGCACACTTCAATAAAGTTTGGTATACTGGTAAAAAATCAAGGTGAAAATCATGCGCACAGTTACCCTATTTGGCGGCTCAGGTTTTGTTGGAAGATATATTGTCCAAAAATTTGCAGATAAAGGTTATGGGATTCGTGTCGCCGTCAGAAACCCTCTTGCCGCCAATTACTTAAAACCTCTGGGAGAAGTCGGGCAAATCACCCCGATTCAAGCTTCCATCCTTTCTTCAAAAGAGGTTGAAAGAGTGATTTTAGGGGCGGACATTGTTATTAACCTTGTTGGAATCCTTTATGAAAGTGGCTCTCAAACCTTTGAAAAAATACACGTGGACGGCGCAAAGAACGTAGCTAAAAAAGCTAAAGAATTAGAGGTACCCACCCTCCTTCACATGTCTGCTTTAGGAGCAAATAAAGACTCACTTTCTCGATACGCCTCCAGCAAAGCGCGCGGGGAAGAAGCTGTTTTGAAAGCTTTTCCGACGGCAACCGTATTTCGGCCTAGCGTTATTTTTGGGCCAGAGGATGCTTTTTTTAATCGATTTGCAGAGATGGCACGCCTTTCTCCCTTTCTTCCTCTCATTGGAGGCGGGAAGACTCGTTTTCAACCCATTTATGTAAGGGATGTGGCTGAATGTTTCTTAAAGGCTGCCTTTAAAAAAGAGGCCCAGGGAAAAACTTATGAATTAGGAGGCCCAGAGATTTATTCATTTAAACAGCTTATGACATATCTTTTAAAAACGATTCATCGCCGGCGCCTTTTGCTGCCTCTTCCTTTTGGGCTTGCGAAAGTCATAGCTACCTTTGCTCAATTTTTACCAACCCCACCTCTTACACCAGATCAGGTTGAGCTTTTAAAATCAGATACGATTGTCTCTCCCAAAGCTCACACCGCCAAGGAACTTGGCGTTCATCTTAATGCCATGGAAGCTTTAGCGCCCCTTTATTTGACGAGGTATTGTCCGGCAGGTAAGGCCTAACGTCCTGGCCGATCATTGTCAGGATCTTTTCCATTAAAGCGGCCCACATTGCCAAAGATTTGCTCTATAACGCCAAAGGTATGGCCTGCCGTAGGTGTGGAACGTTTAATATGTGAAACTACCTGCCGGTCTTTTTCCGACAAGGAATCAAGAGCGACCACCTTTCCTTGATCGTCAAAATCAATGCGTGTGATATTGCTTTTTAAGACAACGGGTGAAAAAAAGGCTCGCCGCTGCGTTGTCTCCGACATATAAAACCACGTTCTATTTCCAAAAGTGGACACAGAGGAGGGAGTGCCTAAAACCTTAGCCACTTGCTCTTTCGTTGTTTCCCCCACTTGAATAGTTTCTAATTGCTTCGGTTCAACCACATGGCCTCGGTTATCAATGGTGGCGCACCCGGAAAGGGCGACTGCCAGAAAAAGGAAGGGTTTAAAAAATCTTGATTTCAACTTCATTTGTTTGTACGTGTCATCTATGTTTTGTAAAATAAAATTTACCATGCCTTTCGTTGTCTCCGCTGTCAACGGTTTCTGGAAAAGGTCAACAAAAAGCCAAGGAAAACATTTATGTTTTTCCGCCTTGCATCAAGCACGTCTCCCCATTTTTTATGAATCGTGGGGAGTCCCCGATACCCTTGAAGGACGATTTGATTGCGCCAGTCTTCATATGATCCTTCTTTTAAGACACTTAAAGGGGAATCTTGCTCAAAACACTTTTGATGCTTTCTTTAAATACACAGACTTAACCTTACGGGAGGAAGGGGTGAGTGACCTTGGCGTTGGAAAACAGGTTAAAAAATGTGCAAAATTCTTTTATGGAACCCTCAAATCTTATCATGAGGGATTGGATGGCAAAGCTAATTTAGAACAAGCCCTTTCTCGAAATCTTTATGGAGGAAAACTTCCTTCTTCCCTTCCTAAAATAGCTGCTTATATAAGAGCTTGTGATGCCCTTTTGGCAAACCATGATCTTAACAAGGATCACCCCATCCCCTGGCCCAAGGAGAAAAACCTATGTCCCCATTAACGACCACAATTAATATCGAAACCCTAACAAAGGATCCTTTTGATATTTCTCTTAAAGCAATTCCCGAAGAAAGGGCGGCCATCCAAAAAAGGCTCAGTGTTATTTCTATTGAGAGCATTGAAGCCAAGCTACAATTAAGAAAAAAAGGGCTCATCTTTCTAAAAGGAACGATTCAAGCCCACATAACAATCGAGTGTGTCCGCACGTTGGTTGCTTTCCAACAGCATCTTAAAATTAAGCTTGATGAAACTTTTCTTCCTCCTGTGGAAGACACGGAAATTCCTCTCCCGGAAGGGGTGGAACCTTTAGAGGAGGAGACATTAAACATTGGAGAGATTGTTATTCAATTGATCTCTCTTAATTTAGACCCCTATCCTGTGGCCCCCGACACGCTTCCTCTAGATTATCAAGAAGAAAAGCCTTCTGCCTCTCCTTTTGAGGTTTTAAAAAAGGAAAAATAAAGGGATCTTTCTTCCCTTTTTCAAGTGACAAATTCTATGACTTCTTATAGGTTATGCTCACTCCTGAATGATAAATTTTCTTGGAAACACATGAAGTTATTTATACAAGATTTTCTAAAAAAAATAAGTCTAGATGGCGCTTTATTAACCTTTTTGAAGGAAGAAGCTCCCATTTTAGGACAAGACCTTTTGCTTCTCGTTGTAAGCCTTTATATCTCTCTTTTTTTAAGGCTTGGTGAGGATTCTTTTGAGTTTTCTTCAGCAGCTATCAGTCTTAATGCTTTCCTTTATGTTTTGTTGGGGTTATCGGTTTTCTTAGGAAAACATATGTATCAAACTTTTTGGGTTGTCCCCGAAGAAATTGAAGGAGGCTCAATTGTCAAATCTGTGACTTTTATAACCCTTCTTTATATTCCTTTTATGTTTATGTTGCCTAAGATCTACGCTCTCCCTGACTCCACACCCTTTATAAATTGGTTTGTTGCCATTGTCTTACTTATGACCTCGCGTCTTTTATATCGCTTATGTCAAAGCCGCCTCGGCCCTGTTGAACAAGACGAACCTGCCCTTATTCAAATAGAAGATGTTGATTTAGCTGATTTCTTAGAAAGAAGTCCTCCTGCCATCAACGAGATGGCTGTACGAGCCTTAATCAAAGGAAAAAGAATTCTTATCACAGGAGCAGGGGGTACCATAGGAGCAGCTTTAGTCAAGAAAATTTCTGCCTTTTCTCCTGGACACCTTTGCTTGGTGGATTATAGTGAGTCCCCCTTATATGCCATCGGTCTTGAATTGAAGGAATCCTATCCCAAGATTCCTTGTGACTCCATGTTAGGAGATGTGGTTTGTCGGGAGCGTATTCGCCATGTTATCGCAAGCTTTAAGCCAGAGATCGTATTCCATGCCGCGGCTCTTAAACAAGTTCCTGTTATTGAAGAAAACCTTTCTCAAGCTGTCCTGACAAATGTTATTGGGGCTCAAAACGTTGCTGAAGCATGTCGTGATTTTAAGGTACGTGCTATGGTATTGATTTCCACTCATGAAGCAATTAACCCCACAAACACAATGGGAGTTACAAAACGTCTTGCCGAATGCTATTGCCAATCTTTGGATATACTTGAACGAAAAAAGCCAAATGGAACACGTTATGTCTGCGTAGAATTTGGCAATATTTTGGGGGCTGAAGGGTCTGTCGTTCCGCTTTTTAAGAGACAAATTGAACAAGGAGGACCTCTTACTCTAACTCATGTAGATATGGTGCGTCATTTTATTCCCCTTGATGAAGCGATAGCTCTTAGTCTCCAAGCTCTTAGCTTAACTTTAAGCCAAGATGTTGCGCCGGGAAAAATTTTTCTCCTGAATATGGGAGCCCCCATTAAGATTATAGACTTGGCAAAGTGGCTTATCAGCTGCGCCGGTCTTATTATTGATGAGAATATTAAAATTAAATTTACAGGACTAAGAGCCGGTGAAAAGCTCATCGAAGACTTACCTTTAGGGCGTTTCACGCCTTCAAGTCATCCTCAGTTACTTCTAAGTTCTCCTCGCACCATGGACCATGGCTTTTTGATGCGAGCCTTTCATGAACTTGAAATTGTCGCTAAAAGTCAAGATAAGACCTCCCTTACGCGCCTTCTTCAAGCTCTTGTTCCTGAGTATAAAAAGGAAAACGACCTTTCTGAATCTCCTCTAGAAGAGGTCAGCTAAAAACAAAACGGGAAAAATAATCAGAAAATCCTGATTTTTTTGTACCAAGGACGTGATAGGCTGAATTTGATAAGGGCTCTTTGAAATATTAGTATTATTTATATCTTTTCCGATGATGAATCTTGTCCCTTATTTTCTATAGTTAATAGGCTCTTACTGGAGAGACGAAATTAACAGGTTTGACTGCCAACAAGGAGAACACCTTAGTTTCTGAAGAATATTTTCAGCTGTATTGCCAATAAAAAAACCTGGAATCCCTGTCCGTGCTTTGTCGCCAACCTGAGAGTCGGAGATTAATATTTAAAAGTTTCCTTAAGATA
>JAKFXB010000019.1 GCA_021731585.1 Alphaproteobacteria bacterium | reverse complement strand
TTACGGAATGCGATCGTTTGTATCCGGCCCTTCAATTTGTTTTGTGGGGTGGAAAATCCCCTGAAGAAGCGATGGCAGCGGCCATGTTGGATACCTGCGGGGAAGCCTAATGGGGCTTTCAATTGCACATGTGGGATGTGGAGCCATGGGATCTGCCCTTCTTAAGGGCTGGTTAACCTTGCCAGATACAAAAGAGCGCTTTGCGAATTTCTGGGTGATTGCGCCCCATCGGGAAAAAGTGGAGCCTTTTTTAAAGGATCATCGCGTTGGGTGGATGTCCTCTCCTGAACACCTTCCCCAAACGCCAGATCTCATTCTTTTTGCAGTGAAGCCTTATCATCTGGCAGAAATTCTTCCTCACTATAAAGCTTTTGAGACCTTGTTTATCTTTGTGGCATCTGGAAAGCCCCTGTCTTTTTATGAGGCGTACCTTTCTCCCTCTTCACCCCTTGTGCGAGCCATGCCCAATACACCATTGAGCATTCATCAAGGCGCCATT
Source organism: Alphaproteobacteria bacterium (assembly GCA_021731585.1). Classification (GTDB taxonomy): domain Bacteria; phylum Pseudomonadota; class Alphaproteobacteria; order UBA9655; family UBA9655; genus UBA9655. The sequence continues at coordinate 10,858 of JAKFXB010000019.1, read as the reverse complement.
GCCTTTTTATCAAAAGCGTCCTTGAGTCCTCAGAATAAACAGAGGGTTGAGAATTGTTTTCGTGGTATGGGCTTTTCCTTTTGGGTCAATTCCGACGATGAGCTTGATAAGGTTACAGCCCTGACAGGATCAGGCCCAGCTTATGTTTTTTATATGATCGAGGCCTTTGCTCAAGCTGCAAAAGCTTTAGGATTTTCTAAAGAAACATCTCTGCAGATGGCGATCTCTACCTTTGAGGGCGCCTCTACCTATGCTGAACAATCAAACCAGTCACCTGAGAGTTTGCGAACCCAAGTAACAAGTCCTCAAGGAACAACTGCGGAAGCTATTAAGGTTTTAGAAAGAGGAGATCTATATCATCTTATGGAAGAGGCTGTGAAGGCGGCGTATAAACGTGCAAAAGAGTTGGCTCATGAAGAAAAAAACATTTAAGGCCTGTTTGAAGGTGATTGAAAGGGAAGGGTGGAAATCCTTTACTTTTGCAAAAGCATCCCAAGAGTCAGGCATTCCCTTGAGTGCTTTTAAAAAACATTTTAGCTCGCCCACTGACGTTATGATTCACCTTTTTCAAGAGATAGACAAGGTTGTGTTGGAGCACCATGTGGCTTCAGAAAATCTTTCCACAAAAGAGCGGCTTTTTGAGATTATAATGGAAAGATTTGATGCGGCGACCCCTTATAAACCTGTTTTGCGGCGGTTTTGGCATGATTGGTTATACACCCCCGATGACTTTCCTTCCCTGGCCTGTCAGGGCTATTATTCAATGGTATGGATGCTTGAGGTTGTGGGACTGAATCCGCGTGGAATTTCCGGCATCTTACGGGTGCAAGGCCTCATCACCCTTTATGTGTTGACCTTAAGGACGTGGCTTGATGATGATTCTCCTGATTTAGGAAAAACCATGGCCTTTTTGGATAAAGGCCTCTCAAAAATGGAACAGGCAGCAGTTTGGTTAAATAACTTTTCCTAAAGGAAATGGCTTGAGTTTTTGATGAAAGCTTTCTATCCTTCTTTTCATGAATAAAAATGCTCTCTCTTTTATAGCGCTTCCGCTTTTTCTATCTGGATGTACTGTTGGCTCAATGATTTCAGGCCATACGGGCTGTTTAAGCGAAGATTATCCTGATATCCGCAGCGTTCCAAGTCGGCAAGAAGCAAGTCAATCCCGGGGCATTCATGAGGGCGATGAAAAAGAAGCAAGTGCTGCTGATTTTAAAAAATTAGAACAAGATCGTACAGATCTTCAAGTGCGTAATGAATCCTTACGGGAAAAGGCTTTTCCTAAGAATGAGTAATATAATAATACAAAAGGGCGCCATCCTGAGACCTTGAGCGCAGCGAAAGGGATTCGGGATCGTCTGCGGTCTCGAGAAACCTACTCCCTATGATAGGGATGACCTTTCAGGATCTGTTGAGCACGGTAGAGTTGCTCCATCAAAAGGACCCTGACCAAAAGATGGGGCCAGGTTAACTTTCCAAAAGAAATAGTTTTATGGGCCTTTGTTTTGATCTCCTGGGGAAGCCCCTCAGCAGCGCCAATAACAAAGGTCACTTTTCCTTGATAGTGCAATTGGATGGTCTCAAGGAGATGAGCAAATTCTTCGCTTTTCAAATTTTCGCCGTGTTCATCAAGGGCGATGAGATAAGGCGCACTTGCAACGCACTGGGAGAGTTGAGAGAGAGCAGACTTTCCTTCATATTCGTAAAGGATCAGCCTCCACTCCAATCGTTTGTGATATTCCTCATAAAGAGCTTTTAAAGCGGGGTCTCTTAATTTTCCGATAACGGCAAGAGAAATGTGCATTAGAAGCGAGATGCTTTTGGATTGTCCTCGGCGATATCCGTGCTCCACATTTTTTCCAGGTTATAAAAAGTCCGGATTTCTTTCCGGAAGAGGTGAACGATCACATCCCCTGCATCTACTAAAACCCAGTCCCCTTGAGGGAGGCCTTCAATATGAAGGTTCTTGATCCCATGTTTTTTCAACGCTTCTCTTAATAGCTCAGCCATAGAGCTGACTTGTCGCTGGGAGGTTCCTGTGGCAATAACAAGATAATCAGCGATGGAAGACTTTCCGTGTAGATCAATGGCGATGATATCTTCAGCTTTTTTAGCATCAAGAAATTTCTCAATAAAATCCTTGAGAGCCTTGGGAGATGATATTTCAGTCAGTGGATGAATCCTTTCAAATTTACTTAGTTATATAAATATATTCCCTCTCGACGCAAGAGGGATGTTTTCTAGCTTAAAAGAATGATAAAGTTAAACAAATAAAAAATATCGGGAGGAGGACCATGAGACTCTTATGTTCTCTATTTTTTTTAGTTATTTTCGGCACAACAGGTCATTGTGAACGTCCTTTGAAGATAGGGCTTATTGTACAGCCCCCCTTTGTTATCAAAAATGATTCGGCTTATCATGGTCTTGCCGTTGACTTATGGAAGGAGGTTGCTCAGGGTCTTAAGAGGTCTTACGAATTTATTGAATGCCCTTCCAATAATTTATGTGAGCCCTTTGATAGTCTTCAAAAGGGAGACATTGATGTTTTGTTAGGCCCGATTTCAATAACACTGGATCGTTATGAAAAGGTAGATTTTACCTTTCCGTTTTTTTTCGATAGAGTTGTTGCTATTACGGCTCCTGGGTATTGGCATAACCTTTTCTTATTTATGAAATTATTCTTTATTTCTGTGGGAGCCATTATTGCACTTCTTATCATCGTCTTTGTCATCTATATAAATTTGCTATGGTATTATGAAAGGCATTACATTAATAATTTGCCTAAATCCTATAAGAAAGGTATTGCCTACATTTTTTGGCATCATGTTTTTACAGGCCGTTATTTAGAACTTCCTAAAAGCTTGCCAGGAAAATTTCTCATCCTTTGTCATAAAACTATTTTCTATTTTATCATTATTTCAATGAATGCAACCTTCCTCTCTTTTATAACGGTGACCCTTGCCAATTATGCAAGCCCTGTTCAAAACGTCAGTGATTTAGCGAAGGGTAAAATTGGGGGAATAAAATACTCAAAACCTTATAAAGCTGGCCTTGAATTAGGGCTTCATATGGTGTCATTTAACTCTTTAGAAGAAGGCATTCAAGCTCTTGAGAAAGGGCAAATCATAGCCGTTCTTGAGGATTTTTCTTTGGCCCAAGCTTATTTCAAAAAAGAAGGTAAGAGTAATTTGGTAACCAGCCATTTTAACCTAAAGCAAGACTTGTATTCATTTGCCGTCCAAAAAGGGAGTCCTCTCATGGCAGAAATGAATGTGCAACTTCTTGAGCTGCAACAGAGAGACATTCCTGAAAAAATTTGCAACAACTATTTCCAAGAGGGAGCAAAAAATTGCGCTTTTTGAGGGAGCAAAGACTTGTATACATGAGATCCTGAGTTCGCCCTACGGGCTCCTCAGGATGACAACTCTTTGTATTTAAATATAAAAATGGTGTCATCTTGAGACCTTGAGCGCAGCGAAAGGGATTCAGGATCTAGTCTTAGGAGATCAGGTAGATTATAGTGCTATAGGCAATAAAAAAGGGAGATTTCTCTCCCTTTTTTCCGACGGTCATAATGACCATTTATTTAACTAAAAAGAGGCTACAACTTAATTAAACTTATGAGCCGCCGGAAACCATTCAAGGCCCCAATGGATAACACGCAGGGTCTCTAAAAACAATTTATATGGTTCATTCGTATTTTGTAAAGTAGAAAATTTAGCCATTTTAAAATCTCTTAAATTCTTAGCATTGCCTTGATTTTCTCTTAAAGATGGACTCTACTATTTACATAAAATGAATGGGGTAAGTATGAGATTAATGATCGTATCAGCAATTTTTTTTCTTTTGGGAAATGCTTCTTTAAGCCAAGCTCAAGGAAATTATAGCAAATATGTAAATTCAGATGGTCAGGTAAGTAACCTCGTGGTTCAGTGTTTAGGTCTTAGTGGCATTGTCATAGACGGTGAAATGAAAGAAGAAAAATGGCCAGAACCTATCTACGTCTTAAATTCGCGGGATCTTGCTGAGGTCGTTAGAGTTGTACAAGGGAAAGTGAATCCAGATGTATCTTGGTTTAAGAAGGGGGAGAGATGGACAATGTCTAATTCAGCTCTTTCTCCCTCTACAGCAAAGGAAATATTAAGGCTTGGTCAGCAAGATTTTGGATTTAAGAATCCTGTTCTTCCAAAGGATAAAAAGTATCAAGGAATCCTCATTCTTGGCAGTACTGCCCAGAGCTTTAATAACCGTGTCCTTTTTGCAAATGAGCTTGTTCAAGGAGGAACGCTATTTAATAGTGTTTATCTTTTGGTGGGGAGGAGAAAACTAGAGGATTTTGAAAAAGAAGCTTTTTCTTATTTGAGCTCGGTGAACGATGAGGGAGCCATGGCTGGGGAGATTTTTTCGAGGAATGCAAAGTCAATTCTTCAAAATAAAAAAATGACTGCCTATTCAGAGCCTCCAGAGGGGAAGGTGAGAGCCACAACAGAAAGTACGGTCCGTGCCTTTATGAGATTGAAGCCCTCTCCCGGAAAATATTTATGCGTCTCCAATGGCATATACGTTCCTTATCAAGAGTTGGTTATTCAAAATGTATTGGATAAGCATTATCCAAAAGCAGGAATTGTAGTTGAATGTGTTGGGTCTGCTGATAAAGGTGTCTCTGATTTTGCCACGGATGAAACGATGTTGAACAAAGCGTCCGACTTTTTAGATAACCTCTCACGGATTCTTTATAACTTAGATATACGTAATGCTGCGGACAGCAAATTTAAGGATGGACACGCTTCTTTTTAGGTCATCTTTGGATTTATGTGTTGAACTAAGATTAAATGGGACCTGTGAATGCAGGGCTTGTGGGGGCAGCTTCAAGAGGGAGAGATTCAGCTTCCTCCCACTCAGAGAGTAGCATTTGAAGGGGATAAGGACTAATTTCACCCCCAAATTGGTAAAAAGGCCGGTCAAGGACAATGATAAGTAATAGCATAAGGCTTGTCCCAAAAGCATATAAGATCTGTAAAAGAAGGTGAAGGGTGAAAGAGGCTCTTACTGTAAGAGCAAGAAGAAAAAAAGCAATTATATTAGACATAATTAAAATAACCCACATAAGAGGGGTTACAGAGGAAGTTGCGTTTAAAAGGTAGGAACTTCTTTCATCATTAATTTGTGTCGTAAGGGTATTTAATTCTTGGGCAAAAAACAATTCCTGCTCAGTTGTTTTTTTTGAATAAAAAAGGGTGTCGAAGATGCGAAAAATATCCTGATTCACTTTTTTGCTATGTTCCCCTTGAGGAAGAAGAGGCCACTCTAAACTAATGAGATCCTTAACATAGGTTTTTAGGTTTTCTCTTAATTTATTTTTAGTTTCTTCGTTTAGCAGGAAAGATTTCTTATAAAGATCACTTATGTAAATCGCTTCTTGTCTTACCTGATTATTTGTTTCATCATAAGCGGTCCAAGAGTTGACGATGAGAAGGCCTAAGAGAACTGCAAAAGCAACGCCAAAAGCATCGCTATAAATTTCAATTACATTGGTGTCTTCTTCGCACCTTGTAAATCTTAAAAAACTCCTGCAAATAAAAAAGCATAAAATAGAAACACTTATGCTCACCGTTAATACGAGAACAAGGAGAGCAAAGGGTGGTAATCCGTAGATAAAATAGCCAATCAATTATCTTTCTTTCTTTCTTTAAGTCACGAGAGTTCAATATAACTTTAAGTTTAAAATAAAATTGAATTTTAATCAAATTCTATCTTTTTCTATCTTTTTAGAGACACTTAATTTTTGATTTTAAGAAGAAATTCCCTCCAGTGAAGTTTTTCATAGAGAAACCTAGAGGGGGAGGAGAAACATTCCGGCTACGCCAAAGGTTATATCATGGCGAGTCAGGATCTTTATCGATTCCTCAGCGGGAGGTTTCTTCAGGGGTAAGTTTTATCGAAACATATCGAGACTCTCCATCGCGGTTTATTAAGAGGAGAGCCGACTTGCGCTTTTCCTTTTCTGCCGCTTTAAGGTGCTCAACGACTTGTTGTGGTGTTTTGACCTCTTCCTGGCTAATTTCTATGATAATATCTCCAGGACGAATCCCTTTTTCAGCAGCAGAACTTTTTTCCGTGACGTCCACCACAAGAACACCTTCTATTTCTTTAGAAATATCATAGCGCTGACGAATGGCATCCGATAGAGGTTGAAGGGTCATCCCATGAATTTCAACGCCTTTTGAGACTTCTTTTCCACTTTCTGGCGAGGCAATAACGCCCGATTCTTCTGCTTCTTCATATTCACCAATGCGTACAGGAATAGTGAATAATTTACCTTTTCTCCATACGGTTAGCGGAACTTCGACACCCACAGCAAGGTCTCCAACAATCCGTGGAAGACTGCGTTGATCTTTGACTTCTTGATCACCTACCTTAAGGATAATATCCCCTGTCTGGAGTTTTGCTTTCGCAGCAGGGCCATCTTTGACAACGCTACCGACAAGGGCGCCTTTCAAGTCTTTTAAACCTAGACTTTCCGCAATATCATCCGTAATGGCTTGAATGTGAACACCAATCCAACCCCGCTTTGTGCGGCCATATTGGCGAATTTGTTGCACAACCTTTTTGGCCACATTGGAAGGAATGGCAAAACCAATACCAACGCTTGCGCCTGTAGGGGTGAAAATGGCGGTGTTAACGCCAATAACTTTTCCCCCCATGTCAAACATAGGGCCGCCGGAGTTTCCAAGGTTAATGGAAGCATCAGTTTGAATATAACCCTCAATAATGTCTCCTGATCGGGCTTCTCCGCCAATATCCCGTCCCAAATGAGAGACGATGCCAGAGGTAACCGTGCCACCAAGGCCAAAGGGGTTTCCAATGGCAATGATGCGATCGCCCGTGCGGATTTTGTCCGAATCACCCCATTGAACAAAGGGCAGCTTTTTGTCAGTCTTTACCTTTAAGATAGCAATGTCTGTTCGGCGGTCTCGTCCGACAAGGGTGGCCTTCAATTCCGTATTATCATTCAAGGTAACCGTAATTTGATCTGCATCAGCGACCACATGATTGTTGGTTACGATGTAACCATCTGGGTCAATAATAAACCCTGAACCCAAGGCAGTTGTATTTCGGGGACCTTCGGGGTGCATGTGGTCAAGGAAGTCTTTGAAAAAGTCCTCAAGGGGAGACCCTTTAGGGAGTTGCATGTCTAAGGGAGCATGGCTTATGTCACCACGGCTGCGGACAAGGGTGGTGGTTGAGATATTGACAACTGCCGGCAAAAGGGGGGCAACAAGGTCAGCATAACCACTGTTTAAGCAAACAGGCGGTGCGACTGTATCCTGTGCGTGTGCAGATAAGGAACAGAAAACAATAAATGAGATTCCACCAATAAAAGACCTTAACGACATTAGTTTTATAACTCCTTAGCGATTCAAATATTTAAAAAAGCTCTCCTGAGGAGAGAGAATAAACGTTGTTGTTTTATCATTCAAGGATGTTTTGTAAACATTGAGGGAACGATAAAAATCATAGAATTGGGGGTCTTTTCCATAGATCTTTCCTGCTTTCTCTGTGACATAGGCATCGCCTTGACCGCGGATAATTTCCGACTGTTTTGTGGCTTCTGCGAGGATAATAGTTCTTTCCTTGTCAGCAATTGACTTGATTTCTTGGGCTATTTCATCACCTTGGGAACGAAATTCTTGGGCTTCTTGATTTCGCTCACTGATCATGCGGTTAAAAATAGCTTCACTGTTTTCGGTAGGTAAATCCGTGCGGCGCAATTGTAAGTCCACAACTTCAATACCAAAAGCCTTTGCCGCTGTGTTCATTTGATCGCGAATTGTTTTGGAAATTTCCACCCGCTTGGGAGAGAGGACGTCCGTTAATTTAACTTTTCCTAAAACGCTGAGGGCAATGGACTGGTTCAAAATACGCAGGCGTTGTTCCGCTCCGTCCTCATTCATCACTGTACGGTAAAACAGGGCAGGATCAACAATGCGATAACGGGCAAAAGTATCCACCAAAAGACGTTTTTGGTCCCCTAAGGTTGCGGCAATAGAGGGCAAGTCAAAGTCGAGAATCCGATTGTCATAATTGCGCACATTTTGCAAAAAGGGAATTTTAAAATAAAGTCCAGGAGCTTTAATGACTCGGAGGAGTTTTCCGAACTCAAGAACAAGGGTTTGCTGAGTTTGCTGAACGACAAAGAGAGATCCAAACAAAATTCCAATAATCACAAGAGCTGGAATTGCAAAAACGATAAGGGATCGAGAATTCATTGTGCGGCCTCCGCTTTTTCAGGTTTCTGCTTTAATTCAGGAAGGGGAAGGTAGGGGAGTACCCCCTGATTTTTTGCCCCGTCCACAATTAATTTTTGTCCATTCTCTAAGATTTTTTCCATAGTATCCAAATACATACGGTTGCGTGTAATATCTGGAGCACTGCGATATTGGTTGTAAACCAAATCAAATCGTGAGGTTTCACCGTCAATGTCTGCTATGATTTTAGCTTTATAGGCCTCAGCATCCTGGACAATTTTCTTGCCTTGACCTCTTGCAACTGGAACAATGGAGTTACGATAATATTCAGCTTCATTTCGTTTGCGCTCCATGTCAGCTTTGGCGCGCTGAACATCAAGGTAAGCATCCATCACCTTTGTTGTGGGCGGGGTTACTTTAAGAAGTTCAACTTGGGAAACTTCAACGCCCAGTTTATACTCATCAAGAAGTTTTTGGAGCATCTCACGAAGCTGAACGTTAATTGAACTTCGACCTTCTGAGAGAATTTTGGCAATAGGCGTTTGAGCAATGACCGAGCGGACAATGCTGTCGGCTGCTGCTGTTATGGTCGTTTCAGGGGATTTCACATTAAACAGGTAGTCCCCAAGATTCTTAATGCGCCAGTTGACGGCAAATTGCACGTCAGCAATATTTTCATCTCCCGTGAGCATCAAAGCTCCTTCACCGGCAAGATTCCCTGATTCCGCATTATTTGAGCTTGTATTTGTAAGAATATTAATTGCTGTTACATTGCGTATAAGTGCCGTTTCAATAGGGGTTGGGAGGTGATAGTTTAATCCCGGATCCGTTGTTCGAACCCATTTCCCAAAACGAAGAACGACGGCTTGCTCGTCTTGTTGAACTGTATAAATCCCCGTGAGAAGCCAAAGAACAAAAATGCCGCCAGCAACATACCAAAGAGTTTTATTGCTCCCTTTCCCATTTTTTGGGAAAAAGCTTTTAAAACGCTGTTGTCCTTTTTTGAGAAGTTCTTCTATGTCAGGAGTACCTTCATTCCGTTGCTTTTGTTTTTTCTGCCAAGGGTTTTTGTCATTATGTCCCCAAGGGCCATCGTCATTGTCATTAAAGCTCATGTGGAACAGCTCCTTTTCATTTTTATAAATATTGACTATAGATGATCTCATGCTATTAGGCAATTAGGATGGTTTATGAATCTTGAATCTAAAATTGTAAACGCTCTTAAGACAGTTAAAGATCCTTTTTCTCAACAGGATCTTCTTGTGGCAGGCGTTGTGCAGGGACTTAAAGTTACAGAAAAAGGCAGTGTTTCTTTTGTGTTGGAGATTGATACTCAATATCTTCAAAAGGGACGCGAGTTAAAGGAAACCCTGGAGTCTCTTCTCAAAAACATCGATGACATTGGAGAAGTTAATATTGTGCTGACAGCACAACGTAAGCCAAGAGCAAACAATTCTCTTCAAAAATCTATCCCCGGTATTACGCATATTTTGGCTGTTGCTTCGGGGAAGGGAGGAGTTGGCAAATCCACGACAGCAGTGAATTTAGCTTGCGCTCTTCAACAGATGAATTTGAAGGTGGGAGCGTTAGATGCAGACATCTATGGCCCCTCGTTTCCGCGCCTTCTAGGGATAAATGAAAAGCCAACTACAGATGATGGAAAACTCATGAATCCTATTGAAGTGCATGGTCTCAAATCCATGTCCATGGGATATATGATGGCGGAGGGAGCCCCAGCTATTTGGCGAGGTCCTATGGCGCAAAAGGCTTTACAACAAATGCTGCATCAAACAAAGTGGGGCGAGTTGGATATTCTTGTTGTGGATTTGCCCCCAGGGACGGGAGATGTCCATCTAAGTCTTGCCCAGTTAACTCTCATTTCAGGAGCCATTATTGTCTCAACCCCCCAAGACCTTGCTCTTATTGACGCAAGGCGGGGGTTGGAGATGTTTTTAAAGGTGAATGTCCCTGTTTTAGGGCTTGTCGAAAACATGAGTTATTTCTTATGTCCCCATTGTGAGGGGCGCTCTGACATCTTTGAAACAGGAGGTGTTCATTGTGAAGCAAAAAAACTTGGTTTGCCTTTGCTTGCTGAAATTCCCCTTCATATGGCTATAAGAGAGGCCTCAGAGAGAGGGAAGCCAATCGTGCTGAATGATCCAATGTCAAATGAAAGTCAAATTTATAGATCTTTAGCTGCCTTCGTAGTAAATAATTTAATAAATAAAAAATAAATAAAAAAATTAAATTTTTAAATATTATATAAAGTATAGGTTTTGTCTTTAATAAAAAATATAAAATTATAACGTAATTTTATACATAAACTTTTCTTAAGAAATAGTAATCTTGTAATTATTAAATAATTAATACACCTCGTGTAAATTAGCGATAAGTATAAAATTAATTTATACATAACATTTACATGGGAGCTAAAAATGAGTAAACAATTTGCATTCGCTTTATGCGTAACGACAATTTTAGGTGGAACAGAATCTGTGTATGCAGAAACACCAAATTTATTAGAGGAAGGGAAAGATAGAAAGCATATTGCTGTAAAGAAAAAACATGGAAAGCCTTTTTCCGTGATAGGAAGAACTCAAGCTGGGACA
>JAKFXB010000145.1 GCA_021731585.1 Alphaproteobacteria bacterium | reverse complement strand
AACGTTTCAACCGTTGACTTCACGAATGGAACTCTTCAAGCGGCTCCAGCCGCTGCCGCGGCTCCTGCCGGTGGGGAAGCACCAGCCGGCGGTGAAGGGGGTGGCGCTGCTCCTGCTGCTGGTGGCGGTGATGCTGCTCCTGCTGCTTAAACCTAAACGCAATCACAACTTACTTCATCAGAAAAAAACGGCTCAACTAGGGGCCGCTTTTTTTGCTCACCTAGAAAAAAACGTCGGATAAGAAGCTGCTCAGCGAGTGGAGGCATTGATAATTTGCCAAAAATCCTCAAGTTTAAGACTTGCTCCCCCTATCAACAGTCCATCTACGTGAGGTAATTCAAGAAAATCCTTCGCATTTTGAGCCGTAACCGATCCTCCATATAGGGTTGGAATAAGAGCTCCTCCTCCTATACGGGTCGAAAACTCATGCTTTATTAAGCCCATCACTTCTTCAATCTGTTCAGGAGAAGGCACAACACCGGTACCAATAGCCCACAAAGGCTCATAAGCTATCATTAATTCATGGGCGTTAAAGGATTCTGGCAAATCGCTGAGAAGCTGATTGGCCACAATTTGAAGGGCGTGACCACTTTTTCTCTCTTCAGCGCTTTCTCCAATGCATAGAATGGGACGCAGGTCCCCCTTAATAGAAGCTTCAATTTTTCGACGAATCAAGGCTCCCGTTTCAGAATGATGCTGACGACGTTCACTATGACCAACGAGAACATATTTACATCCCACATCCACAAGCTGCGTGACATTTACATCTCCAGTAAAAGGGCCACTTTTCTCAGGGTGAACATCTTGAGCGCCTACTTGAATTGAACTGCCCTGCAATGTCTCAACAACAGCAGACAGATAAGGATAAGAGGGACACAAAATAATATGAGGAAGAGGCCTTTCTGATTCTTGAACGCGCTTTAAAAAGCCCGCGGCTAATTTTTGCGCATCCGCCTTTGTACCGTTCATTTTCCAATTACCAATAATGTACTGCTGCATAGGTCCTCGCCTTCTTAATAAATCACTTTATTGTGCTCGAAAGACACATTTTTGTCTATAACTCAATGAATTTGAAAAAAACATATACACTTCCTTAAGGATTTTCTATACACTGTAAAAAATTTTAAAGGTTAAAGAAGGATGAACGGAACATCCATGGAGCAAGCAATACAACAAAACAACGTGCACCCTATGGCTGCAGCGCAAGCTCAAGTTCAAACTTTACCTATTCAAAATGTGCCTTCTCCTGCCAATAAGAGTTCAAATATAACAACCATCACGATGAGCAAACTTTCTCTTTTCTCAATATGTTTAAGCTTGATGCTTTTAGGTTCTTTAACTTTTTTTAGTGGGTTTTTGCTTGGCATGTGGTTTTCTACTCCCGCTCCTGGATCATCTTTGTCCCCCTTAGAAAATCAGGGACAAACATCGGGATATACCGTCTCCCCTCCCCCACAACAATACACGTCTTCTGTTGGCAACTCTTCTCTAGGAGCAAAATTACAAGGCATAGCCTCACAACAAACCGGCAGAGTAGTTCAATCAACAATCACAGAGGCAAAGCCTACAAACCTCCCTTCTTTTTTAACACCTCTCGTCTCAGCAACGGCAGAAGCTATTGGACAACAAGCAAATCAAAAAACGCAGCAAGAAACAGCGTACCTCATCAATCAAGCCGCTTCCACTGTTCGTGGAGCCGTTACAGCACCAACTCAAAGGACCTCTCCAACAACGACACCTCCTCCTTCGAGGGTATCAATAAACACACCTGGCAACGCTCCCGCAACAGCTCCACAACCTAACGCCACTTCATTACCTCAACCAAGCGTAACCTCGCCTACTTCCTCAACCTCTTCAGCTTCATCAGAGAACTATACAGTTCAACTAGGTGCTTATGCGTCAAAAGAAAATGCTTCTAACCTTGTTTCTCACCTTCAAGGGTTAAGTATCAACTCACAAATAACGAATGGTAAGGCCTCAGATGGTGGTACTATGTATTATGTTCATAGCGGTCTTTATGGCGACTATAATATGGCCAAAGAAGCCGCCTCACAGTTTGCAGACCAAATCCCCGGGGCCCTTGTAGTTAAAGTCTCTGAGAATAATGCAGGTCGCTCATGAAAGTAAAAATAATGTCTTTTAAGCCAAAAATCATAGCTAGATTAGCCTTTGCCTTAGCATTGAGCCTTACTGCTTGCGGCCCAGACCTTACGATCAATAGTGTTACAATTTACACCGATCAAGACGCCAATCAAAATTCTGCAATTGCCGTTGATCTTGTTGTTTTACATGATCAAAATCTCGCAAACAGCTTAGGAAAAATGTCTGCGAGTCAATATTTTTCCAGCACAACACAGTTACTGCTTGACAATCCGACCCTTCTAGATATTTGGCACTGGGAACTTGTTCCAGGACAGGTTGTACAAGTTTTCTCTCCCGAGACAAGCAATAAAGCTTATGCGGGTTATGTTTTTGCCAATTATCTTACGCCAGGAGACCATCGTCTTAAGGTTGCTCCCAGTGGGATTATTGCGATCCTTCTTCAAAAAAATGATCTTTTGAATCTTTCAACGGAGAACCTTGTTGCTCCCAATCCAGGAACGACGATGTCTGATGTCCTCAAAGCAATACCTGAGGCTGGTGTCTTCCAAAAAATACCTCATGCTGACGTCCTTAAAAAAGTACCTCAGCTCAATCTTAGCAATTTAACATCACAGTCAGGGGGGGCGACGTCGCCGATTCTGAAAAAACCCATTCCCATAGCAACGCATCTCTTGAAAGCTCCACCAGCGTTGCAAAAAAACATTCCTGGCGCTCCCTCATCTTCAAGCGCAACGTCAAAGTCAGGTGGTACGAAGCCACCGATTATGAAACAACTCACTCCCAAAGCAACGCAATCCACAAAATCTACCCGCGTTGAAAAAAAACACTCCTGGACCTAAGGTGAAAAATGGCTAAAGTAAAGATTAATCCCATTCAATGGTACGAAGGCATGCTCCTCATGCCACAACACTTTCAGCAAGCAGACATTCGCATGGAAAACCTGATGTCTTACTACATGCGCTATACTTTTCCCTATTATTGGGGAATCCTCCACTTAAAAATTGATAAAGCCCTTTTAACTTCAGGAACTTTCCGCCCCCTTGAACTCGAAGCTATTATGCCAGATGGTTTAATAATTTCAGGCCTTCCTACTAACAGCACTTCCTTAGAAGTCAATTTGGATACCTTAAAGAGTCAACTGCAAAAAACTCCCCAATACATTTATTTATGTATTCCTCCTCAAAAGTCTCAAGATGAACACCCAGAAGAAGAGGTGTCTCGTTATACTTCATCACTTTCAAGTCAAGTTGTAGATCTTAATACGGGTGAACAGCCCATTAAGATTCCCCTTCTCGAACCCAATTTATCTCTTCAAGTTGGAAGTGAGCCTCCTGCTCACTACATTTCTTTACCTATTGCCCAGGTTAAATATGGCGCCAAGAGTTTCTTTTTAACTGATTATTTGCCCCCACAACCCCAGATTGATGTTTCTGCTGGAATTGGAGCCCTGTGCAATCAACTTTCAGAACAGCTCCGCTTAAAATTAAACTACCTTCAACAAAAGGTTCAAACTGTGCAATCAAAAACTGTAAAGGATTCTTTTTTTGAAGAGATTGAGCAAGTTCGCCTCAAACTAATTGCAGGACTTCTTCCTTTTGAAGTTCTTCTCACTTCACAAGCTGCCTCACCCCTTCAATTATTCAAAGAATTATGTAGCCTTGCAGGTCAAATCTCCGGCATTAAATATGGTGAAAGTCCTCCTCGCTTTCAAGCTTACAATCATCTAGACCTTCGCTCTACATTTAATGAGGTTATTAAGTATATTAAAAAAATTTTAGATGAAATCCAAGAAAGTTATACTATTATACCACTCACTCTCAAGGATCATGTTTTTAAACTACAGCTTGATTCCTCATGGGTAGGTGATCGCCTTGTTCTCGGAGCGATGGCAAATGCAGGGATGAAAACGGAAGCTCTTATCAACTGGATTAACAATTGTATCATTGTGACAGAAAGTAACATTACCCTTGCTAGAGACAATCGGGTGCTTGGGGCAAACCGTACAATTGTTTCCGAAGTTCCAGAACTTAATCTTGTGGCCACAAGCGAGATTCAACTTTTTGTTATGGATGTCGATCCTCGCTACATCGATCCAAAAAGCACTCTTTGCATTTTTAATATTTCAGACAATGAGGAGCAAAGACCTTCGGAGCTGGTCCTTTATAATTCTAACCAACAAGCACTAGAGGATTAAAGTTAATAAATTTTTAATAAAATTATTGATAGACTAAAAGAAGATTGGCCTCAAACGTAAAATTGGATAGATATACGGACGAGGCCCCATAATAATAAAAGGAAGTGTGATTCGTGGCGCGATTTAAGAGTGATAAGGAAAGAAGCTCATACATTATCGAATGCTTTGAACAGTTTTATGGAGAAGTCCTAAAACACAAGCAGTTTGCCCTTTCTAAATCATCAAAGAAACCCAGCACTGACGCCTCCTCCTCGCCAGATGCAACAGCAGAATTTATTCTTTCAAAACTGAAAACTGTTATTAAAGAGCAGGCTAGTGAAGCAGGATATGCGGGCAATACTTTTTCAGAAAATTATTTTAGTGAGGCTCAATTCATTATGGTCGCTCTTGCTGATGAAATTTTTTTGAATTTAGATTGGGCGGGTAAAGCCTACTGGGAGTCAAATCTACTTGAACAAACCATTTATGGAACTCATAGTGCTGGTCAGGTCTTTTTTGAAAAACTTGATGTCTTATTAAAAGAACAAAGTCCTGTACAAAAAGAACTGGGAGTTATTTATCTTAATTCCCTTGGCCTTGGTTTTCAAGGTAAGTACAGACATTTTAATGACCCTGCCATTTTGCACGGTTATCGATCTCGCCTTTTTACATATATAAATAGGCGTGAACCTTATTTATTTAAGCAACGTATTCATCTTTTCCCCGATGCCTATTCACATACGCTTGAAGCGAACGCGCCAAAACAACTTGCTACAATGCAAAATTGGTATTTCCTCATAGGGGGACTTGTTTTTACCTACTTAATAATATCTTACATCATTTGGTACTCAGCAACCTCCGACATCAAAACTGTCGTAGATAAGATTCTTACGTTTGCTGAAGAAACAACATAAAGGAAAAACATGTCCAGCGATCAAGCAACACAATTATCTTTTTACTTTCCATGGAGCTTGGTGGTCGCTCTCCTGCTCGCCCTTGTTTTTGCCTTTATCGGCATTGTTATTTTCCGAAGCTCTTTTACTCAAAAGGAAGAGTCACATCGCTCCCTTGAAGAAACTTTTCCCTTTATTACCTCAGTTAAGTTGTACCTAGCTCGTTTTGGTTATTTCGCGATTGATCCTTTGAACAAGTCCTTTCTATATGCCACTAAACTAATGCAAAGTTTTATGGGAGGAACACAATTTCGCTATCATCTTCCTTGGATTCTTATGTTTGGAGCTAGTGATGCTGGGAAAAGCACGCTCCTTGAAAACTTAAACTTAGACAAGCCTATCGGAACTCCTGACTTTACTACCGATGAAGATTCTCACCCGGGCCTTAATTGGTGGTTTTATGATCATGGAATTGTCTTAGATTTAGAGGGTGATTATGTTATCAAAGAAAATCAACCCGCATCTGACGAAAAGCAATGGAAGCTTTTTTCAAATCTTCTCGCAAATTATCGCCCTAAAAGAGCTCTAGATGGTATTGTTTTAACACTTCCCGCTTCAGAATTCCTGGACGCTCAGGCTCTTTCACATAATGATATTATAGCAAGAGCCGAATATCTTTATGGAAAACTGTGGCAGTTACAACATATAACTGGAATTAGGCTGCCTATTTATATAGTTATTACCAAGTGCGATCTCATTCCTGGTTTCAAAAGTTTTTGTAAATCTCTTCCCTCTCAGAGTAAGCGAGATATGTTTGGCTGGTCTAACGATCATGCGCTTGATTCCGCTTATGATTCTGCTTGGATTGAAGAAGCCTTTTCAACAATTAACCAATCTCTTTATCGAACACAGCAAGAAATTTACGCTGATGGTAAAACAATTGATGGACGAGATGGTGTCTTTTTGTTTCCTATTACCTTAAATCGATTGAAAGGGCGCTTAAAAACTTATACGGACCACATTTTTAAAGTTTCTGGCTATCATGAGGCTTTTTTCTTAAGAGGCTTATATTTTGTTGGAGATAGTCATTTTACGCCATCAAATGAAACGCCCGCTAAAGACACGGCAGCAACTTCCCATAAACAAGATGTAAAGACTGATTCAAGTAACATTTACTTTGCTGATGATCTTTTTGAAATGAAGATTTTTCGAGAAGTTGGCGTTGCTCGTCCTATTTCTAAGCTGCTTTTAGGAAATACCACAGTCATACGTTTTATCAAAATTGGCGTGGCTATTTCTGCTATTTTAGGAACTATTGCCCTCCTCTATTCAAACGAAAAGCTACAAACTGCAAAAATGAATTTACTTCCCGCTCTTAATCAAATTGATATGACTTTAGAAAAATTCAAAGACCAATCAAATAACTCGGAAATTGAAAGAGCTGTCTTTGATGATCAAACACACACTCTTATTGAGACGATAACAAATATAAATGTCAATCACCTGAAATCTCTCTACATCCCATTTTCTTGGTTTAGTCCCCTCGATACAAAGATCAAATATGTTATGGGGCTATCTTATGGACGCATTATTCTTCGCTCTATATCTATTCAGCTTGCCTATAAAGCTTCCCAACTTGTAAGCCCAAACACAGTCATTCCTGTCACCCAAAATACGGGCAGTCCGATGGATCCCCTTGAAACTATAGAATTCTATAGACTGTACAATTATGTCCTCTCCATTCGTGCTCTCGAAGCCGCAGCAACTAAATTTAATGAACTAGGAACGACCGCTAGCTTAAAAGATCTGGCTGCCATTATTCAGTATCTTTTCAATTATGTAGTACCGGAAGGCTTTTTAGAGAATACAACTTATTACACTACAGCATTAAGGCATACAAAACTTAATCCATTTGACTTTCAGACTTATTCTGCGGACGCCACCATAAAACTGCATAAGTTATTTAATGACTTTCAAGTAAGAACTTTTGATCCAACACAAACCATCCCGGGCTTTGGATCATTGATAAACAATGTAAATGCTTTTTCAAACACACGGAGCTCTACAGTTTACGATACAGAGCTCTTAAGGAAAATTTTCACGAGTCTTCAGCAAACAATCAATTCCATAAGCGACCCTACTCTTCAATGGATTAACGCAGGAAACAGCATAGATAACTTTAACCCAGGCCCTCAATATGAGTATACTATACAACTTATTGCAGGCTCGATGTTCTTTTCGCCACTAACCACAGAGGACTTAATCTCTGAGATAAGTCAAAATTTCAAACTCTTCCGCCAAAAACTTGCAAGTTACACCTCGCCCTTGATCAATGGAGGAACGGTTTTTACTGTTGAAAATGGGTTAGCTATTTCAACTCCCTCTCCTGAAGCCATTTCTCTCTTAAACAATCTAACAGCTTTCTATGCCCAAAGCTTCATGGCTGCCACAGAGCAGAAATCAATTATCACGGCCATTCCTATTGGCTCAGTTTTGCTGTGGGACACTTTGCGCCTTCAACAAGCAAGTCGCTTGATTAATGATTACAATAACTTTATCAATTCAAAGCTTTTAAGCTTTCCGAAAGTTCTTCAGCCATTGTTCCAAAAAATTGGAAGAGATAGCTTAACGCTAAACCTTATCAGTTCAATCGTAGATGCAGAGGTCTTTAGCACAAGTCTCTTAACAGAATCTGTACTAAATCCAGAGGATTCTGTTATGTCTCAAGTTCAGAATTACCGTGCCGCCGCTCCATTTCTTGAACAAATTCTTCTTGCTCTTTATACCAACAATGCCAACTCTGCATTTTTGACTCTCAAATCACTTCTTATCACTCAAATCTATGCTCCTATAAAAACGCTGGATTCTATCCTTACCAAGGAGTCTCCTTATGCAATCAAACAAAATTCTTTTGATTGGTGGATAGGCACAAACATGGCGGCTCTTGAAGCCTTTGGAGTGACAAACCTAACCTCTCTTAAAAACTACCTTGAACTTCAGCGTGATCGGATCAACTACCTTGCCCGTGAGTTTGCAGAGCCCTTGGTACTTTTCATTGAAAAAATTAATGCACAAGGGATGCCTGGCGATTTTCCTCTTATTACAAAATGGGCAGGGATTTTAGAAGAATTAGCAGGTTATGAACAAAAAACTCCTGGAAATGGTTTGAGCGCTCTTGAAGACTTTATTATGGGCCCTCTTAACGAAGTTACCCTTGCAACCTGTAACAAATATGTTAATTCAGAAAATATGATTTCCAACCAAGATGATTTCTTTGTCGAAATTTTACTGAATATACAAACAAAGTTACGCGAACGTTGCGTTGAGCTATCAAGTGATATTTCTGTAAACAATTATACTAAATTGGCCACCTTCTTTAATACTAATTTGGCGAATAAGTTTCCTTTTGTAGACAAGCCTGATGCACCCTATCCTGATGCATGTCCTCAAGATATACGAACCTTCTTTGAAATGATGGATAGCCAGGCTGCTAATATCAAAACCACGCTTCAAGACGCGCAGAATTTAGGTCCTGCAGGCAAAAATGCTCTCACCTTTATTGAGCAAATGGATAAGGTCCGCACTTTCTTTGGAGGGTACCTCACTCCCGATTCTACCCTACCAACTCCTGCATTTGCTTATAAGGTTGCTTTCCGTGTCAACAAAGAAAGAGAAGTTCGCGCCAACGAAGTCCTTAATTGGTCTATAGCCACAGATGGGAGCACGATCGATATACGTTCTAAATCTTTGGAGAGCCTATGGAACTTTGGAAATTCAATGAAGGTAATCTTCCGTTGGGCCTCAAACAGTCCTCTACAGCCCATACAAGACGATTCAATAGCGAACTATCTAGTCCAAGGGGAAGATGCCATATTCTCTTATGATGGAAACTGGGCACTTCTTAAACTTTTAAGATTAAACCAAGCAAATCCTGCTGATTTTGATAATTTAAATGACCCAACGCCCATTACCTTGCGTTTCCAAATTCCCCTAACAAATGTGACTCCTAATGTGACCTCTAGCTGCCGGGGGAATACAGACGTTGATCTAAAAACCGCAACGGCCTTTATAAGCCTTCAGGTTATGCCTATAAAGGCACCAGTTGCCAAGTCAGCATCATCGTCATCTACAGGTTCGACAAGCTCTCCCACCTCTACAACATCGATTACACCGGGTGCCCCTGTAACTCTACCCTATTTCCCCTTTAAGGCGCCACTTATAGATAATTCAGGAGGATGTTCAAATGGTACAAACTAAAGTGTCCTCCCCTCTGTTAAATCCTATTCCTGGGAAGATACCTTGTGGAAAATATTTACGCTACACGGAAGTCTATGATCAAATTCGTGAAGCCCGGCGAGAAGAAGACGATAAGCTCCCCCAAGGCATTTGGAAAATAGATGTTAAACGGGCTGATTGGGAAAGAGTTTCCCAATTATGTCAAACGGCTCTTATCCATCAAACCAAAGACCTGCAAATTGCAGCCTGGCTCACAGAGGCTTGGCTCCATCTAGAGGGCCTCGCTGGGCTTGCAAAAGGCCTTAAACTTATCACTCAGTTAACGCAGAAGTTTTGGAAAAACATCCATCCTCAATTAGACAACGAGAATGCTGAATTTCGTATTATTCCTTATGAGTGGATGAATTCAAAATTAAGTATGGCCATCCAAACAATTATGATTAGTCTGCCCAATGATAAATCAGGGCACGCTTATCGTTTTTTAGATTACACAGATGCTAATCGACTGACTGCCAATCAAAAAACTCAACCTTCTTCTGACGCAGGTACGAAACCGTCTTCTGCGACCATTTCTTTAAGCATAAAGGGAACCCCTACTTCCTTTTATCACAGTTTGGAGGAAAACTGCAGTTTGACCTTAAGGACTACCGAGAAATTGGAAAAGATTTTGGCTTCTCATCTTCAAAGTGAGGCGCCTACTTTTCTTCGGATTCGAGAGCAAATAGAGGCTTTTCAACGCTTAATTTGTCATATACTTAAAGATCGTGGTGAGAAAAAGTTGAAAAAACAAGATAATGCTACCGCTCAACAAAAAAAACAAGTTTCTAGTGGAAATTCTAGTAAAAATACTTTAGCTCCTCTATCAATTAAAAATCGAGCCCAAGCTTATACGATCTTAGCAGAAGTCGCTGCCTACTTAGAACGTGTTGAGCCACACAGCCCTACTCCTTATCTAATTCATCGCGCTATTGCATGGGGAGGTATGTCCTTAGCTGAAGTTATCTCAGACACCCTTAACAATGGCCAGGACATGTCTCTTCTCCTAGACATTCTCAATCTCAAAAAGGAAAAAACTCAAACTCCCTGATTGGAAGAGGAAGTTACAAAACTCGCGTGAGTATTTTTTATGTTCCAATGAGGTATACTACGGCAAAACCTCGTACAGCGCCTTTTGATCTGTCTATTTATTATTGTCATCCTAAACCTTTAGTCCTGAGCTTGCCGAAGAACTAACGGTTTAGCATATAACACATGGTGAAGGGCAAAAAAATAGTCACTATACTAGCGTAATCAAGAATCCCTCCCTCTGCGAAGATAACGTAGTGGAAAGAATTTTCCAATTTTCTTGAAATTTTATCCCCAATGAAGAGGTGATACCGATCACCTTTAACGTATAACGGTCATGATCCTAGCTTCGCGCCCTCTTTCTGAGCCGGAAACCTTAAGCAACACACGAACGCCTGGCTCCAAGGATTCATAACCCGCTGCACGAAGTACAGAAGCATGAAGAAAGATATCACGTCCTCCATCGTTTGGGTACACAAAGCCAAATCCCTTAAGAGGGTTAAACCATTTAACTTCTCCCTCAATTTCTTCAAGGGCTTCAGGATCAAAAGCTGGTGAGCGCTGTCCCATAAAAGCTGGTGCAAAGCGGGGTTCACGAGCTACAAATTTGACTTCCAAAACCCGCAAAACTTGACGACCTCGTCTGCCAGGACCAATGTCACAAACAATGCGATCTCCCTCTTCCACACGGCGACATCCTGCAGCATCAAGAACGGAAAAATGCATAAAGATATCACTTGACTCATCATCAGGGACTAAAAATCCATACCCTTTTTCAGGATTATACCATTTTACTTTAGCATCAATTCTTTGAATATCTGCCTCAGAAATTTCAATTTCAGAATCGTTATAATCATCAAATTCATGTATTAAAGGTTGGTTCATCATTCTTTACCCCCACGCAATTCAGTATCATTTATATTTCTTTTCTTATAAAAGCAATAAGCCAAAATAACGTCTTTAAGTCTTTTTTTATCAGGTTGCATAAATATCACTTAGTTTTTCATAT
>JAKFXB010000112.1 GCA_021731585.1 Alphaproteobacteria bacterium | reverse complement strand
TTAGCTAAATTTTCTACAAAGGGATGATCCGGAGAAATACCAATAAAAGAAGCACCAAAAATGGTGTCAGGACGGGTTGTGAATATCTCTAAAGTATCCTCCCCTTCAAGAAGAGGAAATTGGATTCGAGCTCCCTCAGAGCGGCCAATCCAATTAACTTGCATCGTTTTGACTTGTTCGGGCCAATGATCTAATGGGGCCAAATCATCGAGAAGTTCTTGAGCAAAATCCGTAATTTTAAGGAACCATTGAGAAAGCTTTCTGCGCTCAATGGGAGCTCCAGAGCGCCATCCTTTTCCATCAATAACCTGTTCATTGGCCAAAACTGTTCCCTCAACAGGATCCCAATTCACAAAGGATTCTTTTCGGTAAGCAATTCCCTTTTTTAAAAAATCTAAGAATATTTTTTGTTCGTGAACATAATAGTCAGGAGAACAACTGAGAATCTCCCGGCTCCAATCATAGGAAATCCCTAAGGATTCAAATTCCTCTTTCATAAGTCGGACGTTTTCAAGAGTCCATGTTTGGGGGTGAACTTTATGCTGAATGGCTGCATTTTCAGCCGGAAGACCAAAAGCATCCCATCCCATGGGGTGAAGAACGGAATAGCCACAACATTTTTTGTAACGGGCAATGACATCCCCAATGATATAATTACGGACATGTCCCATGTGAAGGCGACCGGAAGGATAGGGGAACATCTCTAAAACATAATATTTTGGTGAGTCTTCTTCGGCCTTATAAACAGAGGCCTCAGACCATGCTTGTTGCCACTTTATTTCATTTTCTCGAAAATTGTATCGCGTGTTCATAGGGGATTCTTTTATTTTAGGGTTTTTTTGCGGAAGTGCCGGGCACGCTTTAAAATAGTATTTTCTAAATCAAGAGTTGTTTGGGCATCAATAGTTTGATCTACCCATTGGCCCATAGCATTTTGTTCTTGACGAAAAAGGCTGACCTTAATGCCATCGGAGCGGAGTTGACGATCAAGAATAAAAATATTCATTTTAAACCGTTCTTTTGTATTTTGTGGGGGAGAATACCAATCCGTAATAATAACCCCGCCAAAAGGATCGGCAGAGGCAATGGGCATAAAGGAAATGGTATCCAAGGCTGCGCGCCAAAGGTGACTATTTACCCCAAGGCCGGTTTCTTCTGGTTCTCGCTTACTAGGGCCACCAAAATGCAATGTGTCATGCCCTAAAAATTTCCCCATGCCTTTATTGCGCCGCTCTTCCGTATCGCTGGTTTCAAGTGCTTCTTCTGTTAATTCAGAAGCACATCCAGAAAGACTTGTGGCTAAAGCTAATATTGAGAGAAGTCTTAAATTCATTTACTCATCCCCTTCTCGACGTCATTTTTATGGTATGCCTTGTGAAAATGGAGCCGTCAAGGATAAAAAAAGGAGGGAAAAATCCCTCCTTTCCTTTGAAATTCAAAAGTAACTTAAAAAACAAGTCGTGATCCGACAACAAAGACGTTGGCTTTATTGCTTTTTACAGGGCCTTTAAAATCCCCACAGGTTTTTAGTAACTCATTAACCCGCCTGCCCTCAGCAAGAGCGGCTGGGTTTTTCATTTGGAAGTTTTCATATTCCGCATATACACCCAATCCAGGAGCGAGCTTATGGTCGACAGCAGCTGCAACAGCATTTGTTTTTGCTTTACGGGAGACAAAATTTGATGTTGGATCTCCCCCGAGAGCTTTTCTCCATCCATAATAATAACCCGCACTCAACGTTGTTGCGCCCCATTTATAGGAGACTCCGAAGTCAACGAATTGCCCCGCATTGACTTTGTTTCCCCCCATTTTAAATTGTTGAGATTTACCATTGTTGCCATATTCAGCACTAAATCCAAAGTTTGAATAAGAGATCAAGCCTCCCAATGCAAAACTCGCTACATTCCTTCTGGCGGGAGCGTGTCGGAATTCCGGATGGGTTTGACCAAAAATAGATGTTGCAGAAAGTGCGGTTTCTACCCCATTAGTGAACTTATGAATAAAGTTGATGCCGCTAGCAATGGTATCCGTTGTAAAGGGTTTCTTGGTTGAGAGAACGCTTTTACCTGAATCAATGGTTTGCTCTCCCCTATGCTCAGTACGGGGTGTGTAGGATACGCCCACTTGAAATCCATATTTCCGGGGGGTGATATAGGTAAGCTTTGTATCGCGACTGGTCTCTCCCACAAGGTCAATAGAATCCACAGTTCCTGTTGTTTCATTGACGACACGAGAAAGAGTGCCGCCATTAAGGAAACCGGTTGCCCCCCAATTGTCATATCCACCGAAAGGCATGGTGTCTTCAACACCCTTAGTGTCGCCGGCATAAATTCGTCCCCAGCTTCCCCCAAAGTACAGGTAGTCTTCTCGAACAAAGTGATCTGCATTCGTATCTCCGTCGAAGACGAATACAAGGCCGTATTCCATGCCCGGGTCTGTTTTGCCATCAACGTTAACTTTTAACCGTGAATTCTCGACGGCAAATAATTGCCCCCGACCATATTTACGTTGGCTACATTCTTGATTGGCTCCATCTTTTGTCGCTCTAAAAAGCCTTTTATTATTGAAAAAATAAGAGTTAAAGGATGTTTGCCCCGATAGTTTAAGTTGAGGGGTCTCCATGGCAGGAGAGGGAGTTGTTTCTGCAGCTTGCGCTTGGGGTGTGATCAACAAAACGCTCAAAAGAGCCGTTGATCCAAGAAGGGTACGAACCATTGTTTCCTCCGAATATGGGGCTTGTTAACAGAATATAATAAATAATCTTCCAAAGGAAGACGAATTATCCTATTATAAAAGACAGTTGATAGAAGTGGTCTCAATGATAAAATTTACCATGAAAGCATTTTTAGAGGGTATGTGTCAGTCATGCCACAGTCAGACATGTTAATGATACGGCTTCATATCCAAAATATTGTTTTGCAAGAAGCACTTAGAGAGCTTTTACCCCAGGCTGGGATCTTTCTTGCTGAGGATGAAAAAAAAGCTGAAGCCATTTTATATACTTTTCCCTACACAGAAAGAGGACTCCCTTCCTTAGATTTTGATACTTTTCCGCGTCCGTTCAAACTTTTGGATCTTTTGGGGCGCTTAAAAAATCTTCCCTATACCCAAGCGATTACTTTTTCAGATTTCGTTTTAAACTTAAGGGAAAAGACGCTTACTCATCTCAAGATGCAACAAGAACAACGATTGACAGAAAAAGAATGCCAACTTTTACGATTATTTTGCCTTAATAAAGGTCAAGATTTATCCAAAGAAAAACTGATGAGAGACGTATGGGGCTATCATCCAGATGCGGAGACCCATACCCTTGAGACACATATTTATCGTCTGCGTCAAAAATTAGAAGAAGATCCAAATGTCCCAAAAATTTTGCTCAACGGTAAGACAGGATACTTTATAAAATGACTCTGGTCGAAATTACATATTTGTATAATTAGGTCCTGATCCTCCTTCGGGAGGCGTCCAGGTTATGTTCTGAGTCGGGTCTTTGATATCGCAAGCTTTGCAATGAATGCAATTTTGGGAATTGATTTGAAGATGATTTTCCACAAGTTCATACACTTGCGCAGGACAATAGCGACCTTCAGGAAAGTCAAAGATTTCCTTGTTAATGGTTATTGCAACTTTCGGATCTTTCAGATGTAAGTGATTGGGTTGGTTTTCTTCGCTTCGAATATTGGCGAGGTAAAGGGAGGTCACTCGATCAAAGGTTATTTTTCCGTCAGGTTTGGCGTAGGGAATGGGGTTGCATTTTTTTGCAGGTTTGAGTTGGAGGTGATCCGCATGATTCCTCAAAGTCCACGGACTTTTTCCCCAGGAAATATAGGTTTCGAAGGCTGCATTCAAAAGCCCTCGCCAAAGACCTTTTTGAAAACCAGGCCGTATGTTTCTGACTTTATACAACTCCTCATTAATCCAACTTTGTTGAAGACGTATTTGATAAGTAAAAGGTTTTTGAAGAACTAAATGATCATAAGCGGCTTCTGCGGCAAGCATGCCGGATTTTAGAGCCGTATGAGAGCCTTTGAGTTTTGCCACATTCAGAAATCCTGCAGCGCAACCAATCAAACACCCTCCTGGAAATTCAAGAGAGGGAACGGACTGATATCCCCCTTCATTTAAAGCGCGTGATCCATAGGAAAGACATTTCCCTCCTTCTAAAAGAGGATAAATTGCGGGGTGAGTTTTAAATCGTTGAAATTCATCAAAAGGGCTAAGATATGGATTTTGATAATCCAACCCTACCACAAATCCTATTAAGACTTGTGCAGTATCAAGGTGATAGAGAAATGACCCCCCGTAGGTTTGAGAGTTTAAAGGCCATCCCACCGTATGGATGACTTTTCCTGGTGTGCTTTTCTGAGGGGTAATTTCCCAAATTTCCTTAAAGCCAATTCCGTAGGTTTGAGGATCAGACCATTTATCCAGGTGAAACTTTTTGATAATTTCTTGGGAAAGGGAGCCTCGACATCCCTCCGCTAAAAGAGTCAGCTTTCCATAGATTTTAACTCCAGGCTCAAACTTTGGAGTTGGATGGTTCTTGCGATCCAGGCCCAAAGGGCCCGTTTCAACTCCAATCACATGTCCCTTTTCACTAAATAAAAAATGGGCGCCAGCAAAGCCAGGATAAATTTCAACACCCATGTCTTCAGCTTCTTTTGCAAGCCATTGGCAAAGAGCACTTAAACTTGCAACATAATTCCCTTTATTCCGCATTTGGGGGGGAACAGGAAGACGAAAGCTCTTTTTAGAGGTGAGGAAAAGAAAATGATCTTCCGAGACAGAGCAAGAGAGAGGGGCTCCCTTTTCTTTCCAATTGGGGTAAAGTTCATAAAGAGCATGGGGATCTATCACAGCGCCTGAAAGAATGTGACGGCCTACTTCAGCGCCCTTTTCAAGGAGACATATTTTTAAGTTTTTATCCAATTGTTTTAAGCGAATGGCCGCCCCTAATCCGGCGGGACCGGCTCCCACAATAACGACATCATAAACGAATTCTTGATCACTCATTTGCGTCCTCTCTATTTGGGTAATTCAATAATAAATCGGGTCGATTCTCCCAGTTTGCTCTCCACTTTTAAGTGGCCGTGATGTTGTTGGGTAATGATATCGTAACTTAAAGAAAGGCCAAGTCCCGTCCCTTTCCCAGGTTCCTTTGTTGTAAAGAAGGGATGAAATACTTTTTTAATATGCGCTTTGCTCATGCCTGGTCCATTATCCTCAAAAATAATTTGTATCGTTTTTGCTTTTCTGTGGGTTTCTACCTTGATTTCAGGATGGTATGTCATTCCCAATTTTTTCTGTTTTTCATGCATGGCAAAGCAGGCATTATTGATAATATTCAAAAACACCCGGACCAAATCTTGTTGAGAGCCCTCGATATCCTGCACTGTTGGATCAAATATTTTAAGAATCGTTGCTGAAAAATGTGTTTCTTGTCCTTGAAACCCAAGGTAAGCCAGGTCTATAGCTTCATCAATGAGGGTGTTAAGATTAAAAGCAGTTATTTCTCCTGTACTTCCTCGTGCATGGGCGAGCATGCCTTTAACAATAGAATCAGCTCTTTCTGCGTGCTCTTTTGTACGGGCAAGGTTTTGAGAAATTTTGGAAAACAGTTCTTCTTCCTGAGGGGTCTTTTTCTTTATTTCACTCAAGTATTCCTGAGAAATTTCCGTGAAGTTAATGATAAAATTGAGAGGATTTTTAATTTCATGAGCAATGCCGGCGGTAAGAGCGCCTAGGCTTGCAAGCTTTTCTTGGAGAATGATTTGATTTTGAGCCTTTTTTAAATTCATCAAGGTTTTTTCAAGCTGTTGGTTTTTCCGGCCTAACTGCTTTGTCCTCAGGGAAACTTGTTCTTCAAGATTGGCCATAAGCATCCTGTTCTCCTGAAAGATTCTAGAAACAATATTAAACCAGGGCCTCCACATGGGAGGAAGGCTTTGAGGGGTGCTTTTTATTCCGTCGTTTTCGTTAGTAATATGATTAACCAACTTTTGGGCAGGAGAAATAAAATCACGAATAACAATGAGATAACCTAATCCAACAACAAAAAGGAGGGTAAGCATAATAATAAAAATATCTTCTAAGGCTTCTAAAAAGGCTTGCCTGAACAGATCGGATGTTGAGCCTATGTAAATTAAGTGCCAGGGCGCATCCTTAATTCCTTTTATGTAAATAAGTGAAGATTCTCCGTAGAAGAAGGAACTTTTAGGGTTTTTGATTGCCTCACGAATAATTTGAAGAATTTCTGGAGAGACAGAATCCTTAAGTTGAGGAATTGAATGGGGTTGGGAGGAGAAGGGAGATGATCGGCATGCTGCTAAGGTCTGTTCTTCATCATTAATAAGAAGGAGAGAACCCTGAAGGGAGTTGAAGGCTGTTAAAATCTCACTAAGCTTTGTAAGGGAGATGTCTAAGGCAACGCTTCCCAGAAACTCATCGCCATTGTAGATAGGTGAGACATTAGTGATGACGATCCCTTTTTGATAAGCGTCTTTATATGTTTCCCCATCTTGATACGCAGGGGTCCAAAAGTTTTCCCTTTTAGGATTGTGCTGGGGTAAAGCCCCTTTATAAAAGAGCTTCTCCTGGATAGCTCTATGATACATTGTGGAGCCGGAAGGTGTCCAGGGATAGAGATTTTGAAAGTGATTTTTTGAGGTGTAATAAGCCCAAACAGAACCACTATTGTTTTTTAAGGTCACTTCTAAAAAACTATTTAAGAAAAGCGCCATGTTGATTTCGTTTTTGCGATCTTGTGAAAGGTTATCAAGAGATCCCTCTCCTGTTAGGTTTCCGATCATGGCTTCTTCGGATTGAAACTTCTCCGTCTCCAAAAAGAAACGCGTTTTTTCTGGATTGTTTTTTAGATAAGGGAATAAAGGGGAGGTAATATTAAAATTTTGAATGTAAAAAAGATTGTTTTCTGCAGCAATTTTAAGGCCATTTACATATTCACGAAGGGTGCGTGCTTGCAAATTTAATGTAGAGGCATACTCATTTAAGCGATTTTTAAGATCAATAAGGACATATTCCTTATGGCGTTGGTATTGGAAATATTCAATTCCCACCGCAATAAGAACAAGGAAAATCCCTGTTAAATAAATGATGCGACTATAACCGCGCTTGAAGGAGTCCATTTTCTAATTATTTTTCCTTATTTCTGCCTATTTTAGCAGACCTAGGAAGATGTGCCACGTACCTTTTGAAAAAATTGAATTAAAAGTTGGGCGCACTTAGCTTCATTTATTCCCCCCATCACTTCAGGTTTGTGATGACAAGAAGAAGCCTGAAAAACTTGAGCCCCGTGATCAACTCCGCCCCCCTTTGGATCATAGGCGCCGAAATAAAGTCGCCTAAAGCGGGCAAAACTAATGGCCTGGGCGCACATGGGACAAGGCTCAAGAGTGACATAAATATCATAATCTTTCAGGCGGCTGAGTCCTAGTATTTGACATGTCTTTTGAATGACGAGAAATTCAGCATGGGCGGTGGGGTCACTCCTTTGCATCATTTCGTTATGAGAAGTTGCGATTAAGTTTCCTGTTGAAGCCTCTACAATAGCAGCGCCAACAGGGACTTCTCCTTCAGAGAAGGCTTTTTCTGCTTCACAAAACGCATGATCCATTGGCTTTAAAGTATACATATGGCAAACTTACCTCAAAGAAGCCCCAAACGGCAATGGAGTGTATTTTGATGGAGCAAAAGACTTTAATGCGTGAAGAAAGTGATAGCTTTGGCCCTATCGCCGTTCCCGCGGACAAATATTGGGGAGCTCAAACGGAGCGCTCTCGGCAAAATTTTCCTATTGGAACAGAAGTCATGCCCCTTCCTCTTATACGGTCTTTAGGTCTTCAAAAGAAAGCCGCAGCGCTTGTTAATATGGACTTAGGGGAATTAGATCCTATTATAGGAAAAGCCATTGTAGCGGCGGCTGAAGAAGTTGCCGAAGGCAAGCTGGACGATCATTTTCCTCTTGTCGTATGGCAAACAGGATCAGGTACTCAAACCAATATGAATGCTAATGAGGTCATTGCCAATCGTGCGACAGAAATTTTAGGCGGAAAAGTTGGCTCAAAAGATCTTATTCATCCCAATGATCATGTAAATAAAAGCCAATCTTCCAACGATACCTTTCCGACCATTATGCATATTGTGACGGCTCAGATTATCCATAACCACCTTCTTCCAGCCTTAGAGATGTTAGAAAAAACCCTGAAAAGCAAGGAGAAAGCATTTAAGGATATTATCAAGATAGGGCGCACCCATCTACAAGATGCAACGCCAATGACCTTAGGACAAGAATTTTCCGGCTATAGAACTCAGGTTAAGATGGGAATTCAACGCATTAAAAATACTTTGCCCCATCTTTATGAGCTGGCTCAAGGCGGGACAGCTGTGGGGACTGGATTGAATGCGAACCCGCAATTTGGACAGAAATTTGCACAAAAAATAGCTGAGCTTACGAAGCTTCCTTTCGTAAGTGCTAACAATAAGTTTGAAGCCTTAGCATCTGAGGATACGCTTGTTGAGGTTTCGGGCGCTTTAAATACGATCGCCGTGTCCTTAATGAAAATTGCCAATGATATTCGCCTTCTTGGATCCGGGCCGCGGAGTGGCTTAGGAGAGCTGATCTTACCTTCTAATGAGCCCGGCTCTTCCATTATGCCAGGAAAGGTGAATCCAACCCAATGTGAAGCTTTGACCATGATTGCAGCTCAAGTCATGGGAAATAATGTCACCGTCAGCATTGCTGGATCAAATGGTCAATTAGAGTTGAATGTCTTTAAGCCGGTCATCGTTTATAATGTCATACAATCTCTTCGCTTATTGTCCGATGGGGTACGTAGTTTTACGGAAAGATGTGTGGCTGGCATTGTTCCCAATGAAGCGCGCATTAAAGAATTGCTCCAGAATTCTCTTATGCTTGTCACTGCCTTAAATCCCCACATTGGCTATGATAAAGCCGCTACAATTGCAAAGAAAGCCTATAAAGAGCATAAAACTCTCCTAGAAGCGGCGTTAGAGTTGGGATATTTAACGGAAGACCAATACCATCAATGGGTTAATCCAGAACTTATGATTGGATCTCATGGAAAAGAATAAGATCTCTGAAGGGGCTTTTCTTAAACGCTCTCTCAGTCTTCAAGGGCATCGCACGAGTCTTTCTCTCGAGAAAGGATTTTGGACGGTTTTAGAGATTGCAGCGCATTCGCAAGAAATTCCATTAATTGAATTAATTAAGAAAATTGATGCGACGCGTACGGGGAGTCTTTCAAGCGCTTTGCGCCTTTATGCTTTAGAATTTGCTATGAAGAAGCAAACCTTGAAATAAAATTTGATGTGAAAACGATTTGACAAGTGCATTTGATTGATTATAGTCTCCCACAATATTTACATTTCTAAGGAAATTTTTGAATGACAAAGAGAATTGAATCAAAATACAAAATTGACCGTCGTCTTGGGGTAAACTTATGGGGACGTCCAAAAAGTCCATTTAACGTGCGTGCCTATGGCCCTGGGCAACATGGACAGCGCCGTTCAAAGCCGTCTGATTATGGTCTTCAATTGACAGCTAAGCAGAAGTTAAAGGGGTATTATGGAAATATCACGGAACGTCAATTCCGCCGTCTTTATGCAGAAGCGATTCGGAGAAGAGGAGATACGGGAGAAAATCTCATCGGTCTTTTAGAGTCCCGCTTGGATGCTCTTGTTTACCGTTTGAAATTTGTCGCGACGGTTTTTGCTGCGCGGCAATTTGTGAATCATGGTCACGTTCTTGTGAATGGAAAACGTGTTAACATTCCTTCCTACCTTGTTAAACCAGGTGATATCGTTGAAGTTCGTGAGAAATCTAAACAATTAGCTGTTGTTTTGGAAGCAGCTCAATTGGCTGAAAGAGATGTTCCTGAGTACTTGGAAGTGGATCATAAATCCATGAAAGGCACTTACGTCCGTATTCCAACGTTGATGGAAGTTCCTTATCCTATCCAAATGGAACCTAACCTTGTGGTTGAGTTTTACTCACGATAAAACTTAAGGTTATCTAAATCTTTCTTTCCGGGCGCTTAGCTCAGTTGGTAGAGCAGCTGACTCTTAATCAGCGGGTCGCAGGTTCGAATCCTGCAGCGCCCACCAGGGAAACACTGGGGTTTTTAAAAGCAGAAATCAAAAGAAAAAATCTAGGGGAGCACATGGGGAGCAAAATTGAAAAAGTCGGGTTTCTTGAAACTCTTGCCCCCCAATATGTCTTGATTTCCTTTGTGAAGTCTTTCATTGACGTTCTTAAAGTGGGTTTTCCCCTCTTCTCTCAGCCTGTCTCTTCTCTTGTGTAAATCATCTGTTTTTTTCCATCCTTGTCTGTAGTTGAGTTCTCTTTTGGATAGCGGTCTCCTTAAAATCTTTCGTATGACAAAATAGCTGACTGATAAACCAAGTAAAAACAATGAGAGTTACAAGCAACATAAAAGCTATCAAAGCAATGATTTTTTGCGTGGGGTCATATTTACTTACCCCCCTCTCTGGTTCTTTGCTGAGATAAAGAAGGTTTTCTAAAGTTATCCTGCAGCTACTTAAAACAAAAGCCATGCTATAAAACAAAAAATATATTGATATTGCTGCTTTATTATGTAATACATTGCAACCTTATTATGAATCATAACAGGAAATAAAAATGCTAAAAAATCATGAATTATCAGATATTACCGTTTTTCTGCTCATATTGTAGCCGCGTATGTTTCAAATAATATCATGAAGACCGAAGACGTCTCTAACTTTATTCAACTCGTTCATCACAGTTTATGCAATATCAACTCTAAACAATCTTTTGTATTAGGTGCGTCGTCAAACCCAGCGATCTCTGTTGAAAACTCTATTTCACCAGATTTTATTATCTGCCTTGAAGATGGGCGTCGTTTAAAAACGTTAAAACGTCATTTAAAAACAGCCTATAACATGACACCCGAGCAATATCGCGAACGGTGGGGACTACCCAATAACTATCCCATGGTTGCTCCTAACTATGCTAAGGTTCGCACGGCTATCGCCAAAGGCACTGGTCTTGGAAAACATGGGAAAAATCAGAGAAAAATTGCTGCATAGTTTCTTCAGAGGATTATTTCCTAACGTTAGATTTGTTTAAAGCTCTCTCGTAACGTAAAGACTCTTCTTCATCTAACACTCCAGAATCAAGGATCATAAAAGATAAGCTTATTGTTGGCATGCTTTGGCTTATTTTCACTGTTATAAGCTTTAAATTTATGCTGAGTAACTAATACCCCCATCAGGTTGATATGACCTCGTGATGTGGATCCTCCAACTGCAATAGCGCGTCTTAATGTATCCTGGAGCTCATTAAAAAAACTTATGGGCAATAGGTAGATCTCTGCAGGGAATTATTGGCAGGCATTTTTGAGGAGAAAAATTAAAAAACAATCATTTGATTTAAAATGAAAAACAACCTTTCTTTACAGGAAAGGAAAATTTGAATACGTTAATCTTTAATAATTATTGAATTCAATCAATTTACAAGCCTTTGTAAGCAAGGAACTTTAAGATAAGACATAAGAAAAGCGTGGTTTATGCACGATCTTTCATTTTTACAAAACATGCATGTGGGGCAATTAGCCGTTATTAACAACGTTAATTTTACTCCCAGAGAAATTGATATTATCTCCTGTCTCTTAAATATGAGAGGCACCAACAAGATTGCTTCTCTTTTGTCCATTGCTCCTAACACTGTATTAACACACATTCATAACATCATCACAAAGCTT
>JAKFXB010000013.1 GCA_021731585.1 Alphaproteobacteria bacterium | reverse complement strand
TTTGCTCCGTTATGGAAATGAGGATAAACGGCCTCAAGGCTTATTCGGAAGGGACGTCACCCGTCCCCAATTAACTTCCTGCGATGAATGGGGGCCGCTTGAAAAGCTCCGCCATGAGTTTGCTGCCATGGGATTTTACCTCAATGCCCATCCCCTAGATGCTTATGGTGACACCCTTTCTCAAATCCATACAACTCCGGCCGCTGAGCTGATGGCGCGGGTTCAGGAAAGCCGCGAAAGTCAAACCTACCGCCTTGCTGGAATTCTTATCACCAAACAAGAACGGGCCACAAAAAGCGGACAAAGATATGCTTTTGTGCAACTCTCTGATCCTTCAGGTATTTTTGAAGTAACCCTTTTTTCAGAGTTGCTGAATCAATATCGAGATTGGCTTGAGCCCGGGAAAGCCCTTCTTGTCACCGTCACGGCTCAACTTACGGATGAAACCTTACGCCTCACCTGTCAAGGTATTGAATGTTTAGAAAAAGCAACGGAGGGAGGAAGTCTTACTCTCACTCTTCAAGAAGAAAAACAAATTAAAACCTTAGAAAAAATCCTTGCCAAGGAAAATGCGGGCCGCACAAGGATCATCGTTAAATTCAAGCTTGAAGAGGGTGAAGCTATCCTCACTCTACCTGCATCCTACTCCCTCTCTCCTGATGCAAGGGCGGCCTTAAACGAACTTGCGGCTTGAAGCCACACGATGGATGTCATTGAGTTGCCCTCTTTTCTTTGTCATCTTTTTGCATCAGAGTTTTGAATTTTTCTTTTGTTAAGCCGCGCTCGTTCGCACGATGAGCAGTCTCATCACAAAAGAGATTAAAAGCGTCAAGAGCATCCTGTGAAATCTTGTTCATGAAACCTCCTCTTACTTATAAGATCCATTACAAACCTTTGAAACAAATCAGTCAAATTAAAATTTTACACCCGATGCAAGAGTCGCTTTAAACAAACTTGCGGCTTGAATCATTTTATGACTTCTGCTCTCTCACGCAAAGAATATGATGAGGTCGGACTTGCGGTCAGAATGAGCTTGGAATTACGCATATAAATCTTGACATTTGAAATCTAGTTAAATATATATTTTACAAATGATTAATATTTTGGATTTTTTATTATGAAATATTACTTCTTAATCCTTTGTCTTCTTTCTAATGCATCAGCTATGGTTGCAGATCATGATGATCATCCTGGTTTTCTAACTTCTACTTTAGCGTCCCCCACTTCTTCTAGCTCTTCAGAAACAGTTGAGGGGGTGTCCCCTTCTCAATCTCTCATGTCATATGGGGGTGAAAAGGGGGATCTCATTTATCAAGAGGAGACCGAAGAAAACATCACTCTTTTGAAAAAAATGTTCTCTCTCTGTAGAATGAATCCTAGCATGGTCAAAGAAGGTACATTGAGAGGTCTTATTAGACAACTTGCTCAAAAAAGACAAACTATTGCAAAGGCAACGGGTTCAGTGAACGCTGAACATTATGGAGTGTTCCGTTTAGAACATGTTGGTGAACATGAAACAACTCCATTATTCCTCCCAAAATATGCTGAAATGCAAAAACATATTCAAAAAACGATCCACGAACACCTTAAACAAGGTCGAGTCAATGAATGGATTGAGATGGGGGGCACTCGCTATCGTGTGAGGGTTTTAGAACGAGCAAATTGGCCAGTTTGCGTCAGTTCAGACGAATGCCAATTACATCAATCGCTTTTGAGCAGCCCAAGACCTATAAGTGAGCTTGAAAAACAAGCCCTTAACCGTGCACTGGATGGAGCTTTCTTATCTGAATTTCTCTTTGATGGAAATGTTTCCGTTACGAATGAGGGCGAACAAGTTAGCTACCAGGAACAGCTTATCAAAATATGTAAAGAAGTAGCGGCTTCAAAAATTCGTCACCATTCAGGCCCCACTTCATTAATGAGCATAAACCTTGATAAGATTAACAAATGCCCCCGACCTCAAGTTTCTCTAGAGGACGCAGGAAGTATTCGACTTATCCGGGTTGATATTGAACATAAGCTGAACGAGAGCGAGTTTACCCCCGGCTATGGCTTTATGGGAATGATGCCAAGCTTGGAATACCTAGAGCATGATAAAATTCCTCTTATGATTTGTCATCCGGGAAAAGTTTATCTCTCTCCTCTTGTCTCTCATTATGAAAATCTCTTGAAAGACGCTCTCTTCGCGGATAGTCAGAACAGAGACTTGATTCGTGACAAGATCGGACTTTTTCAACGCTATTGGACAATAGCTTTACCTCTTATACGAGGAGTTGCAGCCGTTGGCGAATGGATTAGCGAAGGTCTTTATCAATCCCATGCCTGTCCTGTTGAGTATGACAAAACCATCGCTCCCTCCGTAGATAATGCTTCCTATATGTATTGGAGTGACGAGGCATTTTTAGAGGCTTACAGGAAAATGGTGACGTTCGCTCCTTCAATACCTTCATAAAACTCTCTTTGAGAGTTAGTTTTTTCTGGATCTTTTTTCTGTTTCCAAAAAACGGGATTTTCCTTGGTATATGATAATCTATCAGTAATTTCACATGTAAATTAAATTATTCATTTTCAATATTCATGCTATATTCGAAAGGATTAAGTGCTTACAAGGATATAGGATCCATTGATACATTCTTGGAAAAATAGTGTTGTTGCTTTTATAGACAGGCGCATTCTTTCGATTTTCCTCTTTGGATTTTCAAGTGGTTTGCCCTTTTTGTTGACGCTTTCAACCCTCACGATCTGGCTAAAGGAGTCAGGAGTTAATAATACCACCATCGGCCTTTTTGTTATTATTACCCTTCCCTATACCTTTAAATTCATTTGGGGCCCCATGGTGGATCGCGTTAAGCTGCCCCTTCTTTTCAAATACATGGGACAACGACGCAGCTGGGCTCTTATTTCCCAAACGGCTCTTATTTTTATGCTGATGGGCCTTGGATCCTCCCATCCAGAAACCCATATTTTTGAAACAGCTTTGTGGGGCTTTGGGGTCGCCTTTTGCTCTGCCATTCAAGACATTGTCATAGAAGCTTACCGCATTGAAGTCATTGATGAGAATCAAACGGGAGCTGCTGCTGCCTCCTCCTCTCTCGGTTATCGTTTTGGCATGATGATGTCAGGAGCGGGAGCTTTGTTTTTAGCCACCACATTCTCCTGGCGAACTACCTATGAAATTATGGCAGCCTTTATTGGCATTGGCCTTTTAACGACGCTTCTTTGCCCCTCTCCTCAAACCCTTGTTTTCAGCCCCACTCCACACTTTTCGTTTACTCCTACCCCACTCCACAACCGCTTTTGGAGTTGGTTAAAGTCAACCTACGGTCCGCCTCTTAAAGAGCTATGGCAATCCTATGATTGGCGGGTGGTCTTGGCTTTTATCATTTTTTATAAAGTGGGGGATACGGCCTTAAATGTCATGAATACGCCTTTTTTGGTTGAAGTTGGCTACAGCAAACTTGAAATTGCCCATGTGGGTAAACTTTTTGGTATTTCTGCCATGATTATCGGAGGATTTGTTGGCGGCCTTTTCCTCAACCGTTTTGGAATCCTTGCGAGTCTTATGCTTTGCGCCGTTCTTCAAATTCTCTCAAGTCTCTTGTTTGTCATACAAGCCCTTGTTGGCTATAACCTTGATGTCCTTATCATTACCATTGGCGTTGAAAATTTAACCTGTGGCCTGGGAGCCGCTGCTTATATTGCTTATCTTTCAAGCCTTTGTAGCGTTTCTCATACGGCAACCCACTATGCTCTCCTCACTTCATTTGGATCTCTTGCCCGTATCCTTCTGTCCATGATTTCAGGTTTTCTTGCAGATATCCTTTCTTGGCCTGGATTTTTTACCTTCACAGCCTTTTCTTGCATTCCTTGTCTTGTGCTTTTAGTCCATGCCTCCCATCACTTTTCTTATCAGCAGGATTTCCTTAAAGAGGCAGCATAGATTAAGTCCTTGCTTTTCTTAATAGATAGCTTATAGTGAATGTGAGTTTGAAACTCCTTAAAGGAAAGAAACCGTAGAGATAGTGTGCTCTGCGTAAGAAACCGAGATAGACTATATGTGCCTTCTACTTCTTACCCTCAGCTCCCCCTCACCTCGCAGATGTAATTATCTAAATGGAATGGAATTTTTACGCGTCTCATCAAAACTCACTTTAGTAAACGCCCAACCATAAGGATATATAGATGGAGAACGGTACAGTTAAATGGTTTAACCCAACAAAAGGCTATGGCTTTATACAAATGGAAGACGGTACACGTGATGTATTTGTTCACATTACTGAACTTGAACGTTCAGGTATTGCTAATTTGGCTGAAGGTCAAAAGGTTACCTTTGAACTTGCAAGCAACAAGGGAAAGACATCAGCTGTCAATCTTAAGTTAGCGTAAGCTTAAAAAATTAAGCCACCCCCTCCAAGAATTCTTTAGAGAAAACTTGTAAGGGGTGGTTTTTTTATGAGCAACATTTTCCGTTATAAAGATCATCCACTGAACAGGTTTTAGGAAAGGTGCACGCGCTCTGGTCGCTGCTTACAACTCCGCCGACAACCGCACAATAAACTGCCTCTGGCGTGTTATAGCCTGTGATTTTAACGCCCCCAATAGGGCAATTTCCTCTTAAAAGAGCCCATTCTTCACATTGAAGATTATCTTCAAAAAAACAAACACCATATTCGCCGCCATCCCCACGCTTTAGGATCTGCAGCGTTCCCCCTTTCTCGATACAATTTTTGGAAGCAGGGTTTCCAAGAGCAACTGCATCACCAGGAAATGTCCCTAAAAGGGCCAGAAGACATAAATATAATGTTACCTGTTTCATGGGGTTACTTTTTTCGTTTTTTTATGAGGTTTGTCTTTGCCTTCTTTTACAAAATATCGACTGCAATAGGGGCAAACAATTTCTTCTTTGGGATTCAAGTTAAGAAATATCGCGGGATGGCCTAAAGGCCCTCCACCGCCATCACATCTGACAACGGCATTTTTCACACCTACTGGTTCCCCAAAATATCTCATAAATTTGGTCTCATTTTTTTTGGCCCCATTGCATCTCATCTCATGAGAGTATATAACCGGAAAAAGAGTTTAACCATATTAAATGCGCCCGTAGCTCAGCTGGATAGAGCGTTGCCCTCCGGAGGCAAAGGCCAGGGGTTCGAATCCCTTCGGGCGCGCCAACTCTCACTTCTTATTAGTAAACTATGAGGCCTTGGCGTACCTAAACGCATCCAATTTAGGTCCAGATTGAATCCTCGGCTCAGCTTCTTGTTTTTTCCCAAATGTAACGCCTAAAACCCCCAAAACAGCTGAAAACATAAGATAATAAGCAGGGATATAAGGAGACTCATACCAAGAATTTAAGCTGGCAATGATAAGAGGCGTCGTCCCTCCCAAAAGAGCGCCACCCAAAGCATATCCAAAGCCAATCCCACTATACCGTTCATGAACAGGAAAATAGGTTGTCAAAAGGGCCATAGAAGGGGCAACAAATGCTGCAACAAATAGTAAAAGAGCAAATTGGACAATCATCATATTGAATAGAGAAAAATTATTTTCCAGAAATAAAAACAAGGGGCATGCAAGTAAAATAAGCAAAAAAGACGCCGTTCTCATTTGTACTTCTTTCCCAAATTTATCTGCAAGCAACCCCATAAAAGGCATAGTACAAACAACGAATGCAGTCAGAGGAATGTTAATTAATATAATTTCAGACGTTGTAAAGTGAAGTTTTGATCCCATTAATGTCCCCATATAAATAGTTGCAAGATAAAAAGGGATTAACGCTGTTGCTCCAATACAAAGCGTACAAAAAAGGTTGATCTTTCTTTTCTCCAACACACCCCATAAAGGAATTTTTTCAATTTTCTCACCTTTAGCTTTTTCAAACTCCGGACTTTCATTCACTCTTGTCCGGATATAATAACCCATGAGCCCCATAAAAGCGCCGATAATAAAGGGAATACGCCATCCCCATGATGGCATAAAAGAAAGGGTACACAAAAAACCACAAAATGTTCCAATTACTCCCCCAAAAAATCCAGAGGATGTAAGAACACTTCCAGCAAAGCATTCTTTTCCTTTTTTTGAATATTCAATCACGAAGATGGAAGCCCCACTATACTCGCCCCCTACACAAAGGCCTTGGAGCAGCCGACAAATC
Organism: Alphaproteobacteria bacterium; assembly: GCA_021731585.1. Taxonomy (GTDB): domain Bacteria; phylum Pseudomonadota; class Alphaproteobacteria; order UBA9655; family UBA9655; genus UBA9655. The sequence continues at coordinate 5,654 of JAKFXB010000013.1, read as the reverse complement.
ACAAGAATAATAGGGGCAGCAATACCTATATCCGCATAGGTCGGTAAAAGCCCAATAGTAAGGGTCGGCAGGGTCACAAGAAAAATAGACAACACAAGGGCAAAGCGCCTGCCAAATTTATCCCCCAAATGGCCAAAAACCAATCCCCCCACAGGGCGCATGACAAAGCCAGCGGCAAAGGTTTCGAAACTGAAAATATAAGAAACGGCTTGATTATCAGACGGAAAAAATAGAGGGGCTAACATTGTTGCAAAAAAACCGTAGAGCATAACATCATAATATTCTAAGGCATTTCCAGTCATTGCTGCTAAGATAGCTTTATAATTTTTTTTCATAAAATTATTACAACCTCTTTAATTAAATATATAGATCGTCAACTCACCCCATCATACAAATAGAGATATATTATTCAACAGAAAAATGCTGATTTCTTAAAATTAATAAAACTTCTTGAAAGGTTAATTTGTCTTAAATAAACCTGTAGCCCTTTCATAGAAAGGGCTACAGGGTAACAAAAAACCACCAAACAACGATACTTTTAATTTTGCAGAGAGGCGCTGGAGGCATTTCTCTCTGCTAGGCGCCTTACTCTAAGAGCACGGCGCCTACAAAAGAGGTCATACTTGACCTTATGATGATATTACTATAAAAAAATATTATGTCAACGTAAATTTTAAAAATAAAATATCGAAAATATGGATATTGTCTATGAGAATGAAATCAATCTACATCTTTGTGAAATTAGCTGAAGCCAATTGTGATTTTAACGTTCACAAAGTTCTAAGAATTCCACGCTCGTCTATGTGGTCTTATATCTCTGACTTGGAAAAAGATCTGGGGAAAAAACTAATTAACCGAAAAAAACAAAGTTTATCTTTTACAACTGCGGGAGAAGAGTTCATCCCTTTTGCTTATAAAATTTACGAAACGTATGAAGAAAGCCTTCTCAATACAAAAAACCCTGATGATACCATGATAGGAGGAGATATTCTCGTTTCTACAACAATTGCCGTTGCTCTGCATTGGTCTTCTCTGGATATCATTAATAAGTTATATACACAATATTCAAATTTACGCTTGCATATTACAGCATCAGATATGATTACTCGCGACGAAGAAAATGCTTCTGATGTTCTCATAAGGCCTTTTGGGGATTCAGAGAATTTCAAAAAAATTTGGTCCATTTGCTACCATCACGGACTCTACGCGAGTCAAAGTTACATTGACAAAATGGGAGAGCCAAAATCGCCGCAAGATTTGCTTTCTCATAAAATCTTAGGGTATGGAGAACATACTTTCTCTTACTTTGATGAGATTAATTGGCACCTCAAAGGATCTGCCTATGGCTTACCTAAACTTAAACCTAGTTTAACTATTAATTCTACAAAAGCCCTATTTGATGCAGCTAATAGTGGCTTAGGAATCTGTTCAGTTCCCATTGAATCAAATTACCTCTATAAGAATCCACTTGTCAGAATTCTTCCAGAAATCACCGGACCTATCGTGTATACATATTTTTGTGTCAAAAAAAATGCGACGGGGAGAAAATTAAAAAGCATTCTTACTCTTAGCTCTTACTTTGAAAATTATTTAAGCTCACTTGACGTTAAAGTGTCTCGTTTTGAGCATGTTCCTGAGGACTAAGTTCGCCAGAAATTTGGGGTAAAAAGAATTATTAAGGTTAAAAGCTCAAGGCGCCCCAAAAGCATCCCAAAGATCGTGAGCCATTTTGCAGGGTCAGATAAAAATCCATAATTACGAGAAGGGCCAATTTGATCTCCTAATCCTGGCCCCACATTTCCAAGGATGGTTGCACTTCCTGAAAGACTAGAAATCACATCTAAACCCGACAAAGAATACCCTAAAGCCAAGGCTGCATAACAGAAGATATAAAGCGCAAAAAAAGCGAGTACAGACATAAAATCCGCCTCGAGCAACCTCTGATTATTATAAAGAGGAACAAAAACACCATGGGGCCTACGCAATTGTAAAATTTGATGCTTTGCGGTTTTAAATAAAATTTGATAACGGAAAATTTTTATGCCCCCCGCTGTTGACCCTGTACATCCCCCCACAAACATAAGCAGGAAAAGGAAAATGAGGGGAAAACTTCCCCAAGTATTAAAGTCAACGGTTGTAAATCCTGTTGTTGATGTTATAGACACCACAGCAAAGGAGGCATGACGGAAGGCATAAAAAAAATCATATTCCTCTGTTTGCCAAAGCCACAGGGTCAGCAGGACAGAAGCAATTCCCATAAGAGACAGAAAAACGCGCACTTGAGAATCACGCCACAGGGGTTTTGGATCTCCTTGCAGAAAGCGGGTAAAGAGAAGCAATGTGATGCTACCCATAATCATAAAAACAATGGCAATCAGTTCGATCCAGGGCTCATCAAAGTAAGAGAGGGAGAGATCAGAAATGGCAAAGCCCGCTGTCGATACGGTTGACATCATGGTGCAAATGGCTTGAAAAGGCGTCATGCCTGCAAACCAATAGGCAACGCCACAAAGAAAGGACATCAGAAAATAGGTTGAAAGAATGGCTGAGGCAATTTGTGACACTCTTGGGAAATACTTTTCCGATCTGTCGGAAAATTCACTGCGAAAAAGCTGCATCCCTCCAATTTTAAGGGCCGGCAAAATGGTCATGGCCATGACAACAATCCCCACCCCCCCAAGCCATTGGAGGAGAGAGCGCCAGAGCAAGATTCCTGGCGGTGCGTAATCCAAGTCCGTGAAAACCGTAGCTCCTGTGGTGGTCAGCCCAGACGTTGACTCAAAAAAAGCATCCGTAAAGGTAGGGGCTGCATTGGAAAGCATAAATGGAAGGGCAGCAAAAAGAGAAATGGTAACCCAACTGGAAACAGTTAAGACAAATGTCTCACGCACCTCAAAGACAGGCTCCCCCTCCGGCCAAAACCCAAGAGTAAGGAGAACGCCCACAAAACCTGTTATGGCGGCAGATTCACCAAAATAAACCCAGTCTGGATCTTTATAAAAAAGATCCATACAGGCGGGGATGACCATGGCCCCCGCCAAGATGCATAAAAAAACACCTAAAATAAAAAGGATAAACCGTCCCTGAATCATGAATTGCATCGCATTATTAATTTGAGGGGCAGTATAGCACAAGCCTCTCGAGAGAAGGAGCGTTCTATTTATTTATTCTCCCTATCTATCGTTTATGCTAAATTTCATAGTCCAGCTACAGTCTTCTGAGCCCATTGGCATGTACTTTTCAAGCTTAAAAGATAAAAAACGAGGGGCTCTGTCCAAAATAACTTCTGCAGTAGAGTTATTTCCATCGGTTATAGTTACTGTTTTCAAGCCAGAGAGATTCCCTGCCTTCCGTAGGGCTGGAATATACTCAGAGAGGATGATCTCTAGAGCCCCTGCCATTGTTTGGGCATAATCCCCATTACCCACGACCTCATCATTTTGAAAAATCAATAGATTCATATTTTCTGCATCAAAAATTTCGATAGGAATAGATCCATAAGATTTGGTTGGCAAAGAACGTAGATCTTCTGAATCCTTGGTAAGTTTAGTTGGATTGGGGGTTACATTAAAAGACTGAATGGCAAATCCAGCTGTTCGCCTCTCAAAATATTTACCATGTAAAACAGCGTTCGGAGATATAAACTTAACAGTTGCAGGAGTTAAGATTCCAGTTTCTTTTGGAGAATGCCTTATGAAACCCGTCCGCTCATTTTTTTCTTTTTTATAAGTACACTCAGCATGAGGAAAAACGGCTCCCTTATGCTCGTATTCACCATCCACAAACCATTCATCATTCATAGCATGGCCAGGAGAAGTAAAGAAAGGGGCCGCTAAGAACAAAAAAACATATAAAAATTTTGACATATCATAACCTCATTAAGTTGCATTGAGCTCAATATATAAATTAAAAATGTCCATTAAAAAAGTTTCTTTTTTATAATTTGATAGGCTTCATTAATATTTTTCAGGTTTTCTTCCGCCTTTGAATCTTCAGGATTCAGATCAGGATGATACTTTTTAGCCAGTTTTTTGTATTGTTTTTTAAGCTCTTCCATGGTGAGGGGCAGGGAAAGGCCAAGCACACTGAGGGCCCGTTTGACTTCTTTGGGAACAGCTTGCGGTACGGCAGCAGCGTGCAAAAAAGGATCTAAGCCTTCCGTTGAGCTAAGTTTTTCTAAAAGAAGGCGCCACCCCCCAACGGGCCAGGAAGGGCGGTTCCACGTAATGTCGGAGATTCGGCTTTTCTCAATTTCCTCAGGACTCATCCCCTTATAAAAATCCCAGCTTTTATTATAGTCTCGAATGTGATCGAGACAAAACCAGTAAAAGTCCTTTAAGTTACGAGGATTCTTTGGAGCTCTGAATTCCCCAGGATTTTGACACCCCTCATGATCACAAAGCCTGACCTCAGGGACACCAGGATGAGTGGTATCTAACGGAATAAAGCGCGGTTTTTTCATGCTTTATATATGACTAAGCTTAAGAAAAAATCAACCCTATACCCATTCAGCCACCGGCTCATGAGTTGCAGGCTTTTTGATTTTCAAAAGAAACTGAAATGCTTCCGGAATGGAAGGAGCAAACTGAAAATACTCTTTGTGATCCGGCTTTGCAAAATGTTGCTCAAAAATATTTTTTGTCAGATCTTGGAGAGGCGTCCAATACTCATTAATATTAATAAAAATAACGGGCTTTTCATGAAGTCCTAACTGGCGCCAGGTAATGATCTCAAAAGCCTCATCGAGAGTTCCAAAACCGCCGGGCAGCACAAAAAAACCATCCGCCTCTTCAAACATCAAACGCTTGCGCGTATGCATGGAATCAACCATGTGCATTTCCGTAATGTCCCAGTTTGGCTCTTCAAGTTTCTTTAAATGTTCAGGCATATACCCAATCACACGCCCCCCTTCTTTCATCGTTGTATTAGCAAGCTGTCCCATAAGGCCCAGATTGCCGCCCCCGTAAACAAGGGTGATTTTACGTTTAGCCAACTCTTCTCCTAAGGTAACGGCTGCCTTTTTATAAACATCATTGACCGAATCATAGGAACTACAATAAACCCCAATGGCTTGAATTTCTTTCATTTGTTTTTTCTACCTTCTCAGAAATAAGATAGCCAATTCTACGCAAAACCGCTATAAATGCCATAGGTTTTTATAAGGAGAACAACATGGAGACCTTTTTTGCTCCCCTTCACCGCGCTGGCTTTCCCTTCATTGCTCTGTTCGCAGGCGTAACTTTTATTCTTTTTCTTTTTTCTAATCTTTTGGGCCTCCTTGGACTTCTTCTTACCGGATGGTGCATTTATTTTTTCCGTAATCCACGGCGCATCACGCCTCTTGGAGAAGGTTTAGTCATCAGCCCTGCGGATGGAATTATTACCAAGGTTGAAAAAGCCCTACCTCCTAAAGAGCTCAAATGGAAAAAATCCCCCCTCACCCGCATCAGTATTTTTCTGAATGTCTTTGATGTCCACGTTAACCGCATTCCTGTTGATGGTATTATCAAAAGGGTCCATTATTATCATGGTAAATTTTTTAACGCCTCTTTAGACAAGGCTAGTGAATTCAATGAAAGAAATTCTCTTCTCATTGAAACCCCTGACCATCAGGAAGTTCTTGTCATTCAGATTGCGGGCCTGATTGCTCGCCG
>JAKFXB010000115.1 GCA_021731585.1 Alphaproteobacteria bacterium | reverse complement strand
GTACATTACAAGGAAAAGTCATCCAAATTCACCACCAACTCGATGAAATAACGCGTACGCGCGCGATCCGCCTAGAAATACTTAATGCTGATGATGCATTACATCCAGGTCAGTTTGTGAATTGTCAAATCCAAGTGGGACAAACCCAGCCTGTATTATCTTTACCCGTGGATGCAGTATTAAGAACCTCTGATGGAGATTGGGCCGCTTATATCGAAAAAAAACCAGGAGAATTCCAGCAAGTAGAGGTTAAATTAATTAAGGTTATCGACAACCAAGCTGTGATTGAAGGTATTCCGAGTGGAACTAGAGTAGTCAGCCATGGCGCTTTTTTTGTGCATTCGGAACTAAGCAAAAAAGATTTTGATGCTCATTGACGCTAAAAATAAGAAGTAAAAAATGCTGAACAAGATAATCGATTTTGCCGTCAACAACCGATTTTTAGTTGTACTAGGTTTGTTAGCAACACTCATAGCAGGCGCATTGATTTTGCCGCGCCTAAATTTAGATGCTTTCCCTGATGTAACCAATATACAAGTTGTTGTGAACACTGAAGCACCTGGGTTGGCTGCTGAAGAAGTAGAACAATTGATTACCTACCCCACTGAAGGGGCGATGTTTTCGCTTCCCGATGTAGAAGAGGTGCGCTCAATTTCAAAAGTGGGTTTGTCAGTTATCACCGTCGTTTTCAAAGATGGGGTAGATATTTATTTTGCTCGTCAGCAAGTGTTTGAACGACTACAGGCGGCTCGAGAAGAAATACCTCCAGGCGTTGGTATCCCTGAAATAGGTCCAAACACCTCTGGTCTTGGTCAAGTTTATCAATACATTTTACGTAGTGATGATCCTAAGAAGTTCAATACGATGGCCTTACGTGGCTTGAATGATTGGGTTGTTAAATTGCTCTTAGCCCCCGTCGATGGTGTAACGGATGTGTTGTCTTTTGGAGGAGAAGTACGACAGTATCAAGTACAAGTGGATCCTGCTCGTTTGCTAGGTTACGGATTAACAATCGACGAGTTAGTTGCTGCTATAGAAAATAATAATCGTAATGCAGGCGGTTGGTATTTGGATCGAGGTTCCGAACAGTTGGTTATTCGTGGGGTAGGCTGGGTACAAAGTGGCGATAAAGGTCTGCAAGATATCGCTAATATCCCAGTGAAAGATAAAGACGGCGTGGTAATTCGAGTACGTAATGTGGCACAGCTTGCCTATGGCAGTGAAATCCGACAAGGAGCTGTGACGATGACCGAACGTAATGCCCAAGGAAAACCTCAAGCTTTAGGTGAAGTTGTAGCCGGCATTATTCTTAAAAGAATGGGATCCAATACTAAAGCAACTATCGATGGAATCAAAGAACGGCTACCTCTCGTTCAAAAAGCACTTCCACCTGGTGTTACTCTGGAACCCTTCTATGATCAGGGCGATTTGATTCAACAAGCAGTACATACTGTAGTTAAAGCATTAATAGAAGCTTTTATATTAATTTTTATTGTTTTAATTTTATTCTTAGTAAATTTACGTGTCACCCTTTTGGTATTAATTTCAGTACCTATTTCCGTGGGTCTAGCCTTAATGAGCATGGCGTATTGGGGCATCTCCGCAAATTTAATGTCTCTTGGTGGTTTAGCAATAGCCATTGGTATGATGGTAGATGGTTCGGTAGTGATGATGGAGAACATATTTAAACATTTAAGCCAGCCAGGTTCAAACCACTCCTATATTGATAAAAATGAAGAACAATTTGCGCAAGAGAGCTCTATTAAAAGCAGCCGTGCAATTCCTTTGCGTATTCAAGAAGCAGCACGTGAAGTGGGACGTCCTGTTTTTTTTGCGGTTGTTATTATCATTGTTGTTTTTGCACCATTATTTACGCTGCAAGACGTGGAAGGAAAACTATTCCAACCGATGGCAATTAGCATTGTATTGGCAATGGTGGCCTCTCTTTTTGTAGCAATGATGGTGATCCCTGCTTTATCTACTTATCTTTTTAAACATGGGATTAAATACAGAGAAAGCTTCATTTTGCACTATCTAACACATTTCTACAAAAAAATGTTAACGGAGACCCTAGGACACCCTAAAAAAGTTATGGCTACAGCTCTCACCTTGTTGATTGTCTCCATATTGATGCTGCCATTTTTGGGTACAGAATTTGTTCCTGAGCTTGAAGAAGGTGTGATCAACGTTCGTGCAACGTTGGCTCCGTCAGCCAGTTTAGAAACTTCTATCGCCGTGGCACAAAAACTTGAGCAACAATTAATGTCGTTTCCAGAAGTCACTTATGCTTTCAGCCGTATTGGTCGTCCCGAATTAGGGGGAGATCCAGAACCCGTTTCTAATATTGAAATTTATGTTGGGTTAAAACCTGCTACGCAATGGACATCCGCCAAAACTCGTCCACAATTACAAGAATTAATGGAAAAAAAAATGGATGGTTATCCAGGATTGTTATTTAGCTTCTCCCAACCGATTTCCAGTCGTGTCGATGAATTATTGTCTGGTGTAAGAGCACAATTGGCTGTGAAATTGTATGGTTCTGATCTCAAAGTTCTTGCAGAGAAGGGTAGAGAGCTTGAAAAAGTTATAAAAACTGTTAAAGGAACTCGTGATGTTGCAATGGAACAAATAGAGGGGGAAGCACAGCTAGTGATTAAACCAGACAGAGAAATACTCATGCGTTATGGAATTTCTGTTGGTCAAGTGATGTCGCTAATATCCGATTCCATTGGGGGGAAAACAGCAGGACAAGTCATTAATGGCAACGAGCGTTATGATATTTATGTTCGCTTAGCCAAACCATATCGTGACAATATTGAGACTATTAGTAACCTAATTTTACGATCTGCAAATGGTGCTTGGGTACGACTAAGTGATGTGGCGAGCGTTAAAATCGAATCAGGTCCTCCTCAGATTCGGCGAGATAATGTACAACGACGGATCGTGATACAAGCGAATGTGGAAGGAAGAGACATGGGGGGGGTTGTAACTGAAATCCAGGAAAAAATTAGTAAAAAGGTAAAACTTCCATCTGGTTATACTATTGTTTATGGTGGTCAATTTGAAAACCAACAACGTGCACAAGCTAGATTAATGATCGTTGTGCCTTTATCATTAGGGCTTATATTCCTATTATTATATTTTGCATTTAATTCTGTGGGACAAGCTTTATTGGTTATGATTAATGTACCGCTTGCCTTAATCGGCGGTATATTGGCTTTGTTTATTTCAGGTCAGTATTTATCGGTCCCAGGCTCTATAGGATTTATCGCCTTATTTGGTATAGCTGTATTAAACGGAGTTGTTTTAGTCAATGCCATTAATCAAAATAAGGTAGGAGGGATGCCTGTACTTGATGCGGTCTTTGTTGGTAGTCTATCACGACTTCGACCTGTATTAATGACAGCGTTTATCACGGCGCTTGGCTTAATTCCCATGCTATTAGCAAGTGGCATAGGATCTGAAATTCAGCGTCCTTTAGCCACAGTGGTTGTGGGAGGACTTATTTCATCAACTATCCTGACATTATTGGTATTGCCCGTGCTGTATGGTTTTTTCTTTAAAGATGAGAATGCCTCATCTAATCATGACTAAAACCACTCTTTATATCCCCACAATGAATTGCACTGAGAAGATGAATTTGATCAAAAACAGGTTGCAATCCATACCAAACATTCAACACTTAGCTTTCAATCTTATTCAGCAAGAAGTCACCCTCTCATATGAAAAGATAGATATTTCAACGATACAAGAAATCTTGGAAACAATTGATGTTGAATCTCATATACAATCAGATTCTCCTAGATCAGAACGCTTGAAACTTCCTCAAGGAGTTACAAAAAAAGATTGGATAATTGGCTTATCCGGTTTGTTAGCGCTAGCAGCTGAAGTTATTGCCCTTAGTACACACACTGAACACTCTATCCCTGTTATTTTGCAGCTGTTGTTTCGATGTTAGTTGGTGGCAACAAACGTTTCTCAAAGGTTTGAGATCTTTACGTCATTTTAATCTGAATATGAATTTTTTAATGAGCATTGCAATTATCGGGGCCCTTATGATAGGGGAATAGCCTGAAGCTGCTATGGTTACGTTTCTCTTCGGCCTTGCTGAATTAATTGAAGTGTATTCATTAGATCGAGCACGCTATGCAATTCATGGGTTAATGGAAATTTCTCCTGATACGGCAACCATAAAAGTCCTAAACGAATACCGTAAGCTTTGAGATACCCTCTAACTGTATTTTTTAAAGCAGTGCGACTCTGAATAAGGGTTGCTCGAGATTTGAGGAGAAGGTTGTCCAAGCCGTCTATCATAGAGACCTTCAAATCCTTCTTCTTCATAACGCATTCGTAGTCTCAGAAATGTTCGACTGCAGATCCCTAGTAAATCTGAGGCTTCCTCCGTTGTTAACTTGCTCTTTTGAAACCTGTCATAGACATCTTCAAATCTCATCTTTAGCACTCCTTCTTTTAGTTCCGCTTTCTTCATAACCACCTCCTTCTGGAGATAGTCGCTTATCGGACAATTGAAGTGCTATTTAGTTCGGACATATCATGTGCTTGCGACATGTGTGAAAAATCTCTGTTGTCAAAAACATTCGATTTTGCTATGGTATTTTTACAGGAGCAGATGGGAACTACCAGCCAAGACTGTTTATTTACAGATTAGACTTCAGTGCATAAAACGTGCTGGTTAATCCAAATAAAAAAACTTATGACACAAAACATTCAATCCCCCCCGCAGCTTTTCTCACAATATATGATGTGAAGGCAGGAGTAGAGATGTTTGAACCTCAATACAGATGGATTCTCAAATTTCTCGCTAAACTGATGAATGTATCTATCTTATCGGTTCTTTCTACCAGATGTTTCCATCAGTGGGGTGGAGCGAAGATGATGCTCAGAGAATTACATTTGTGGATGAAACCGGGGGACTTCGTTTATAAAACGGATGTCTATAGCTATTATGCCTCCATCAATCATAACATTCTCATACAACAGGTAAAAGCTATAGATTGGCCGTGCTATCTCCTCGAAACCGTGATTGCCTATTGTGAACGAACCATTCTCCGTATAGGTCCATCACTTCATTGCGAAAGTGGTATTCCAAAAGGTGGTAGCCTTTCTCCTGTTTTGGGGGCTTTGTATTTGACTCCACTTGATCATGCTATGGAACGTTGGATCACGCGTGGAGATTGTTTCTACGCTCGATTTCAAGATGACATCATTCTTGTCTCACGAAAAAGGCATGTCCTCAAGGGGATGCGAAAAGAAATGTTCCATATCTTGAGAGAATTAAGACTCAGCCTCAGGCCTGAAAAAACTTTTGTTGGGCGAAGTCAAAAAGGATTTGATTTGTTGGGATACCACATCACACCCAAAGGACTTTCTCCCAGTCAAAAAACCCAGGGAAAAGCTTTAGAGAATGCGAAGCAGCGCCACGCGCAAGGAGGCCACAAGTCTCTGCAAGAGTATCTCCAACGTTGGAGAACCTGGGCGCATGCTGGTCTTCCTTTCCAAGTTCATTCCGTCAATTCTATTATTGAATCACTTGTTGATAAAGTTACATCATCAAGTGACTATGGAAATTCACAGAGAGTAAAAAACCACCCAAATTTCTCTGTGTCTTATGGGCTTAATCATAACAAAAAAGGAAAAACATCATGCATAAAAAATTTCTCCGGACATTAGCTGTATTCGGGAGCCTCTTTGCCTTGCTACTGCTCGGCCAAAATACGGCGACAACAGCCATGTCCAAAGACGAAACCTGCGAACTACTCACGCAAAGGCGCCTGAAGGCAAGGCCGGTGCTCAAACAGACCAAAATAAAAAGTACATTGACTAAAATTCGTGTTGGATGTCCACAGTGCCTCTCCAGTGTCAGCCAATATATTCAGTGCCGCGACAGAACGGAGAAGAAACTGCGTCGGATCCAAGAGGCCCGGCGGAGGGCGCAAGCGGAATTACCGGCGAAAGACGAGAATAGGCTATATGCGAAAACCCCGATCCCCACTAGAAGGGCCTCCGACTACCCAATCGAAGCCAATGAAAAAGCCCCGCTCACGACTAGAAGAACCGGACTTGTGGGGGCTTTAGAGGGAGTCGGCCTAGAAATAGCGGGCCTTGAGGTAGCGGACGTGGCCCCTCTTGCCCAGGTAGGTCAGGCGGTACAAGCTGTTTGGCACTTGGTGACTTGCCCATGATGAATAACGTCTGAAACTGACCTCAACTGGATCTCACGAAGTGAGTACTTAAGAAAACAGTGGAAGGCTGGCTGGAAAACCGGCTGGAATGGCTAACATGGCGGAGAATTTGAAACTTCTTAAGAGGTGATTGGATGGCCTTGAAGACCGCGAAGTTTTGAATGGTGTATGAAAAAAGAAGGAAAAAGAGATTGTGGATAAAAAGTTAAATTTGATTACGAGCCACCCTAAAAGGACCCCCCTAAAACCTCATAGGATTGTCGTACAGAAGAGAAAATAACTTTTTGATCCATCTAAATAGGCCTAATTGGCGTGATTTTGAGGACGTCCTCAAACAATTAATTTTTGAGCCACGAGAGCATTCAAACTAAGCTAATACCTCCTTAACCAACAACGATAAATGCATCTAAATCATAGAGAAGACCTTAAGGAAGTCATCAGGCTTATTCCATAATGTGAGCTGTTTTGTCCTTATTCTTACTTTGAGGGAAGTTTCAGCCTTTAAAAAGATAAAGACATTTTACGAAGCCAAGATAGGTTCAAAGCCGTCGTTTCATCTCTAACTCTGCAAGCATCTTCCTTAAAACTAACATCCAAGGACCAGTGCATACTTTCTATACCCCAATGCATTCGAATGGCTCTTAATATCTTTGAGGGATCTTCAGGAGGGAGGCTAGAAATGTAGTGCCGGATTTCCGTAGATTTTTTGCCAAAAGCTTCACTCGTGTAAGTCATTCTCGCAATAGAAGCCAGAGAATTCCACTCAGACAAATCAACAAGACCTTTCAAAACTTTTGCATCCAAGACTTGAGCTGACCAAGAGAAACCCCATTTGCGCATGACCACGCACTTACAATATGTAACCCATTCAGCCTATTAGATCGTTCATGAGAGCCTCGTAAGGTCTTTCCTCGATAGGGACTATCATTTCGGGAAGTAAGGGCTTGATTGTTTTTAGCCAGTTTAAAAATGCTTTTTGAAACTCTTGAGGATTTAAGCTTTGAAAAACACGATTAATTGTGTCATGAGAAGGACTGCATATTCCGCTCCAAAATTGCCGATGATTACGATTGAAGATTGGCAGTGATTACGATCAAAATTGCTGTCTTAGAAGTGTTCGCGACAAAGTTAACCCTTAACCGTGGGATAATGTCTTCTGCTCAATAAGAAAAAGGAGACAAAACCATGACAATGGAGCGAATCACTATGAGAAAAATAAGAGAAGTCTTAAGACTTAAGTATACCCATGCCTTAAGCAATGCCCAGATAGGGATCAGCTGTAACCTCTCTCGAGAAACTGTCCGGCAATATATTAAGAGAGCAGAGAAGGCAGGGCTAACATGGCCTTTACCAGAAGAGATGAATGACCTTGAATTGGAGAAGCTGCTCTTTAAAGAAGCTCAGTCTTCTCTTCAAGCCCTCTGCCAGACTGCTCACATATCCATCAGGAATTGAAGAAGAAAGGAGTTACCCTTACGCTTCTGTGGGAAGAGTACAAAGCGGTGTATCCTCACGGATATCAATACTCTCGTTATTGGGGGCTGCTTTTGTCTCGGCCCTGCCAGGCTTTCTTCCTTCCCTTTTCTCTCCTTTAGAACGCTATAGTGGGGTTGCCTTTAATTATACCCTCGGACAAGCTCTCTTTGGGGGAACGACTCCTCTAATTGCGACAACCTTAGTTACCTGGACAGGAGACCCTACCGCCCCTGCTTTTTATTTAATGTTGAGTGGCTTTTGTGGATTGCTTGCATCTTTGTTCGCAAAACCCATCTTTCAGGATGCTTCTTCCCATTCTTTCTTTTCAAGAATCCCCTTTATGATAAAGTGTAAGCTTACATCATAGCGGTACTCTATATCTGTGTGAGTATCGGGAAATTCTTCAAAGTAATGGGGAACTTGATGATCGACCAGGGTTTTATGGAGAATACGTGCTCCAAATTGAAGATGGTATTGGTCATAACTTCCGCAATCAATATAAAGAGCTTTGAGAGAGGAGAGGTTTTTGATTCTTTCTCGAGAGGGAAAAGCGGGGTCACAAGCTAACCAATTGTTCCAAGCGCCTTCAATCCACTGCCCTGTATAAGGATCAAAGGGAAGACGAATGCCAAGAAAACAAGTAGGGTCTGGATCATAGGCCGCACAAAAAGATAAAAACATTAACGTCACAAACTCTTCATAGGTGAGTTTATATGCGCTTTCAGTATGTTTTATGAAACGTTCTATATCATAACCATGACGAAGGAGCTCAATAGAAATTAAAGAAATAAATCCCCCTACCAGCCAGGGAAATCCCATACCTCCTGAGTGACACGCTATAGCAGACCAGACATCTGGTCGTGTCATCCCGTGAGTAAGTGCTCCAAATTCTCCTGAAGATTTTCCAAAACAGCCTCTGTATCCTGAGCCTCCTGTTGGGTAGCGCTCTTCTACAAAAGGAAGGACTTCTTCAATTAAAAAATCCTGGTAAGCTCCTACAACTTGACTGTTAATATATTGATTTCCTTTTAAACGTGTAAAACAATCAGGAAACACAACGATACAGGGGGACATTTTTTCTGACAGGATAAGTCGATCAAGTCGTTGTGCTAAGTTCTCTTTTCCTGGCTGAAGTGTAATTAACCCTAAGCTTGAATTATTATAGGGAGCTAAGGCCATTAAAAGAGGATAGTTTTTATGGCATCAGCTAGCGACTTCGCGAGGAGGAATTGAAAGTTAATCAAGCCTTTTTTAAAGACCGAATAGAGAGGGCAGCTTAAGGTTTTTTTCCAAGTAATCGAATCCTCTTGTCCCATCAAATAGGCAATCAGCAAGCCAAAACCGAGAATAATCAAAAGAGAAACAAGACGTTCCGATCGTTTCATATGTGTATTTTCCCAATTAAACCCTGAAGTTTTGAGCTTTCTGAACAGTTCCTCTATAGACCAGCGCTCACGATATTTATCGAGGATTTGCTTGGCTTTCAAATCTTGATTGCTCATGACAATGACAAGATCTGTCGTTTTGCTCCGTGTTTCCGCAAAATAGACAATGCCGCCATACATTAGACCTCTTTCGAAACTCATAAATTAAGCTCCAAGTTATAAATTCCAGCGATTAGATTGAAACGTAAGGCAAAACGTTTTCGTCTGTTTCTGTAACGATCAGCAATTATTTTAAAGCGCTTAATGCTTCCAATAACATTTTCATTTAGGACTCTATCACTTGAGAGTTTTTTATTATTTTTCTTATCCTCTTTTGTTAAAGGATTCTTTTTTGTTTTCTTTTTTGGTAGATCAGAGTTTGCATGAATTTTTTTAATTCCCTGATAGCCTGTATCCGTTAAAGCCTTTGTAGTAGGGTGAAGCCGAGTCTTCGATTCCTTGAATAGGCGAAAATCATGACGTTTACCGTTTGAAAAAGAAGTACATATAATTTTCTGGCTTTTTTTATTAACAACAATCTGGCTCTTTAAGGTATGTCTCTTCTTCTTGCCGGAGTAGAAATACTTTTGTCTTTTTTTGGGCGTTCAATAGGGGTTTCCGTTGCATCAATTAAAACAACTTCATATTCCATATCACTTTTCAAAAGGGCTTTGCGTCCAGGTAAAGAAAAGTCTGGATGCTTCACAAGAGTATCCTCAACCCATCTTATCGTTTTATAAGCTGCGCTTTCACTAAGGCCATAACCTTGACTGATATGAAAATAAGTACGATATTCCCTTAAATATTCTAAGCTCATTAATAACATATCTTCTATGGAAAGCGTATTTTTTCTCCCGCCTTTACTTTTCTTTTTAATGTGAGCTTCTTTCAAAATTCCAATCATTTTTTCAAATATTGGTCTTTTTACACCTGTTAAGCGACGAAATGCTTCATCTTTTAGGATTCTTACTGAATTATATTTCATAAATGCCTCCCTAAGGACATTTATACATACAATTTACCTAAAATTCTAGTTTCGAAAGAGATCTATTTCCTTTTCAACAATCCTGCTTTGTCCTTCTTGGAGATGGTGAAAGAGTTCTTTTGCCTGGATGGGATGATCACGGCCCCAAGGAAGCAAAGTGTTTTCCTTTACTCGCACGAAATAAGGAATCTTGTTTTTGCCGAGCATTTGAAACCATTTTTTGCCAACAAACTCCCGATCAGCCATTAAGGAGTTGATGCGATGAAATCCGAAAAGCTTATTAAACTCTTCAAGCAAATCAATACGTTCAGCAGTGTTTGAATTTCCTGCCTTATCCAAATCCACAAACAGAAGAGGGATGGAAATCTTTTTGTTAATCCGCCAACTTAAGACGAGGTAATTGATATCCTTGTCTCCAAATTTCCAATTGGATCTGTCCAGACAAAGATCAAACTTTCTTTTGAACGCTAAAAGTTCAACAATAGCTTTGGCGTAATCCTCGGTTGCCAAAGGTTCTTCGGGAAAAAAAACGTTCCACTCTTCGCAAAGCAGCGCTGGGGTTGGGGCTGTCTACATAGCGTGCAAGGCTTTGCTGATGGACGTTATTGCTAGACAGTAGACCAAAAATCATGGCTGAAAGCGTTTTTTGTCTTGATGGGTGAATTGAAAAATGCTTTGATATTTTATGAGTAAGGAGATCTATTTTCATTATTGTTAAATCCTTTTATTGCAATGAGATGACTTAACAATATAAACTTTTTCTCCTTACTTTTCAATGTACTACATTAAACTGACGGGTAGTGTGCGTCAACAGTTACCTACTTAATGACATTGACTGAAGTCATACTTGGATGCACATTTCTAGATGAAACTCTGAGCTCTTATATGATTATTGGTTCTATTTTTCTTTTTTTCTCATTACTTATTCTTAATGGAATTATTCCACATGTTTCTAGAGTTTCTTCATTTTTTCTTAAAAAAGCCAATGAACAATAAAAAAAATATATTTTCTTGTATGGCTGGAAATATCATAGAATGGTATGAGTTTACTATTTATGGGTATCTAAGTACAACGCTTGGAATATTGTTTTTTCCACAAGAAAGTTCTTTTGCTCAAGCTCTTTCATCATTTTCAATATTTGCAGTTGGTTTTATTGCAAGGCCATTTGGAGGGATTGTATTGGGTTGGATTGGAGATAAATTTGGAAGAAGACTCTCACTTTTAATTTCAATGTATATAATTGCCTTGGCTACGATAGGGATAGCAATTTTACCAACATATTCCTACCTCGGAATTAAGGCTGCCTATCTACTTATATTATTAAGAATTCTTCAAGGGTTTGCCCTTGGAGGAGAACATTCAGGGTCAATGGTATTTCTAGTAGAACACGCTCCATTATCTCATAAAGGAAGATATGGGAGTCTGGCCGCTTCAAGCTTAGCCATAGGAATGATAATTGGAAATTGTGTTGTTTTAATTTTAGAAAAAGCATTAACTCAAACAGAGATACTTTCCTGGGGATGGAGAATACCATTCGCACTAGGTACAGTAGGTATTTTTTGGGCATTGCTTGCGCGTAGGCAACTTACTGAAACAAATGAATATAAATTGGTTTCAAAACCATATGAAAATAAACTTATTAGAATAAACAAAAAATACATGTATATTATTGCTTGTAGTATAGGTATAAATGCTTTTTTGGCATTTGAATTTTATAAGGTTACAATATTT
>JAKFXB010000026.1 GCA_021731585.1 Alphaproteobacteria bacterium | reverse complement strand
GGTGCTAATCTTTTTTCTTAAGGAAGGGATCATCAGATACGCCACGAAGTAATCATAAAAACGAAAGGCAGTGCTTAAGATAAATGAGGTTGCCAGGTATATGGCAACAAGACCTGTAAGGGCTATTAACGGATCTATTTCTGACTCTGCAATTAGCTGGTTCACCATAAGTTTGAGGATATAAGGCAAAAAAGAGGTTTGCACAGCAAACACAACCGCAACAATCAGCATCACACTTATGGAAAAAGAATAGGGACGCAACATAGCACGCATAAAGCGGGAGAGAGTGAGATTCATGATCAGTCCTTTAAAGTGGCTATCTAGAAAAAATAGTGAATCCCTTCTCCCTCTCAAAGGTCGAAGAGTTTCATTGCTTGAGTCGTTATTTGAATTTTGACATATAACATTATCTGAAAAAATTCTTCAAGAGCTGAAATTTGTTTTCATATTGTCCTTGAAATTTTTCCCCCTCTCTCTAGACAAATTCTGCCAAATGATATGTTATACGTAAAGTTATCATAAAATTTGAAAAAGGAATCCATGGGGGCTGCAATGAAATTACGCGTCTTTCTTTCATTTCTTATACTCATTTTAGCAACGCCTGCTGAAACAAAGCCTGTTCCCTCCTTTCTTCCCAAATTTGAAACCCTCATCCATCAAGCCATGCAAGAGAAAAAGGTACCTGGTCTGGCAGTTGCTATTATTATGGACGGAAAAGTTATTTTTATGAAAGGGTTTGGAGTGCGAGAAATTGGACATCTAGAGCCCGTTGATACCCACACAGTTTTTCAAGTTGGATCCGCCTCCAAAGCCATAACATCCGTCCTGGTTGCGATCTTAAATCGCGATCAAATCCTCAGTCTTAATCACCCTGTTGAGACTATTCCTAAGGCAACAGTCAGACATATCTTGAGCCACACAACCGGCATTCCCTCTCCGGGATTCAATGCTCTCATCGAAAGGGGCATACCTGCTGTTGATGTGTATAAGAAGATAGTGGCAACAACTCCCAACGGTCACCCGGGTGAAAAATTTTCTTACCACAATGCGGTTTATAGTTTGATCGGAGAAATCATTAAGCGTCAAAGTGGGCTTTCCTTTGAAGATGCTCTTCAGACTCGACTTTTTAAGCCTCTTCACATGACGGAGACGTCATCGACGTGGGAGGCATTTATCTCTAGACCCAATCGAGCCTCCGTCCATACTTTTACAAAGGATAAAGAAAAGAAAGGAAAAAAAGGAAAAACGATTAATAGTCACGTCCTGAAAGTGCCCTATCGGCAGGAGTATACCAATTTTCCAGCAGCTGGGGGATATAGCAGCAGCATTCATGACATGGCTATATTATTAGCAGCTATTTTAGGGGCACACCCTGATGTTGTCTCCCCCCGTGACTTGGACACCTTTATCCAACCCCTTGTTCACACCCCCGATCAATGGCAGCGCACCCTCGCCCACCGGGATCGTATTACGGAAACACATTATGGGTTAGGGTGGCGCACCATGACCTTTGCTGGTCATCATTTGGTCTTTCATGGGGGCTGGATTCGGGGAATCACTTCCATGATTTCTTTCATCCCTGAGAAAAAAGTTGGAATTGTTATTTTACAAAATGCTGAGTTAAACTTGCCCTTTACATTAAGTATGCAGTTCTATGACTGGATCCTCGACCTTCCTCCAAAGCAGTGGATTAAGTGAAATGAAATACCCCAGGGTAAGCTCACGGGGTATTTAGCAAATATAAAGTTGGTTTCTCCTTTAAGAATCCTCCGCAACTCTTCATAATCGAACCTCACTATCATCCCGGTCTGGAGTAATGAGCTCATTTTTAAAGGAAATCTCGTGACGAAGTTTCCAGATCCCCGTAAGATTCGTGAGCATTAAAAGCCCTCCTGAAAGGCTCATCACTGTGATCGCATGGCATTGCTCAATCATAGAAAAGGCAATAAAAGCACAAGCCGCGAAAATGTAATAGAGACGATGTCCCCATTTTGGAAAAAGCCACCTCATGGCTCTATCCCCGGTTGCAAGATAGGCGATCAAAGTTGTGTACCCAGCAATAAAGATAAGAATGGACATAAAAATACCCGCATGGGGAAAAAATTGCGAAAACCCATGGGACACCGCATGGCAGGCTTCAATATTAGTTTTCCAAATATCTGTCACAAGAACCACAAGGATACTGAAGGTGCAAATAAGGGCATCGGTTGCAACGCCAAATATGGAAAGGCAAGCTTGGGTCGCAGGATCGCGTGCTTTTGATTCACTCTGAATAATTGAATCATAACCAATTCCTAAGTCCCCCGAATACACGGCACGTGCTGTCCCTAATTGAATGGCCATAAGCATACTGCTCCCTGCAAAACCTCCAACCGCTGCGTGTCCCGTAAAGGCAGACGTTACCACATCCATTAAAATAGCTGGCAACTCAAAAATATGGCTGAAGATCACATAAAGACATAAGACAATATATCCCACAATAAAGGGAGGCATCAGGGCTGTGGCAATATTGGCAAGGCGCCGCATGCCTCCAAATCCACCATACAGTGTTAACCCTAGGACACTTCCTAAAACAACGATGGGAGGAAGATCTGTTATATCCGTCAAAATGTCAGTCACAACGACAAATTGATAAATTTCAACGCCATAAATCCCTAAGAGCGAACAGAATATAATGGGAACGATACGCGAGAGAGTTCTATTTTTAAACGCTTTCTGCAAGTAAATCATGGGGCCACCATGGTGCCCCCCCTGACCATCATCAATACGGAACTTCATTCCCAAATAAATTTCCGCATATTTAATGAGCATGCCACAAAGGGACGCCAACCAAAGCCAAAGCAAAGCCCCAGGTCCCCCTAACATCACCGCTGTGACAACGCCGACAATGTTTCCGAGCCCCACCATGCCACCTACAGAGGCAAAGTAAACCCTAAAGGGGCTAATCCCCTCTCCGCCTTCAGAAGATTTTTGAACAGCCCGGATGGTTCGGATAGGGTGAGCCAGGACTTTAAATTGATAAAATCGCGATCGAATCGTAAAATAGATTCCTGCGGCAATGACAATAACAAAGCCAATATAGGTCCAATAAAAGGACTCCATAGCTCCTAAGGTATAAAACAAAGATTCAATAGACATAACAATACATTCTCCTGATGAAAGGATAAATTAAATTTTATAAGTAGATATGGGGGAAAAATCAGGAATACGCAGCTCAGCCGCGTTTATTGAAACGTGCTTTTGGAGAAAATGTATGTGGTTCAATAATAGTCAAAAAAATATCCTCAACGGTTATACTATAAACTATGTAGGGAAGCTTTAATTTTTGTCAAGGAAAATTGACAAAAATGGCACTTGTTGTTGACAGGCGCGACAATCCATTCATTTGGTTTCTCACAATGGCTTTTGGAAAAAAAATTCTCTAAGGATTTCTTTTAAAAAGAATCCGTAGAGCTTCTCTCGAAATGTAAAAAGTGGTTCCTCTAGAGCATAAAGGACCAGAAGGATCATATGTTTTATTTCTTTTTTTTGAGATATGTAAAGAAGAAGTATAAAATTTTCAACGCCACACTTTGAGGGATACATCTTAAATCTTAGCCTGGTCAATAACGGAGGCGATTTCAATTTCGAACGCAGGAAGTGTTTTATAATCTTCAAAGGTCCAGGCTATAGAAAGAACAGTCCGACAGTAAGCCCAAGCCTTAATTCTCTTCGCATCGAAAGGGAGCTCTTCAGCAAGTATTTTGAGTCGTCTTTCGATAATTTGTGAAGCAGACTTTTCTTTGGGAAAACAATCACGAGGATTGAAAATCATGGCACCAACTTCGAATGCTGGATCTCCAACGTAACCATGGGGATCGATCACCTTCCACGTTGTGTCACTGGAAAGAACATTATCATGGTGCAAGTCCCCGTGAAGAAGTACGTCTTGAACTCGATCAGTGGTCAACTCATGAAACAATGATTCTGCTTTTGATAACATCTTGTCATCCAAGTGATTTTTCAATGAAGAGAGACTTTCGGCAAGCTCAGAGAGGTGTGGAAAATCGGGTTTTTTTTGTTGATGGGATTGCAAATCCCTTATTGTATGGCAAAGAAGTCTTGTTGCAGAGTTATCCTGACCTGCTTTAACTAAGGTTTTGAGAGAGTTTCCTGGGGCAAGACATTCCATCAGATAGGCATGGTGTTCATCATCATGCCAGTAGATCTTTGGAACACCCTTATTAAAACACTGCAGCCATTGAACTTCAGCGGCAATGTTTTTACGCCTTGGTCCCATCTTGATAATAGCGCGCTCACCAGTTGGCATTACCTCTACTAAACCAACAAAATTATAGGTGAGATTCGACATTACATTCAGAAAACGAAAATTCCATTTTTCTGAAAGATGAGTCAAATGGGAGGATAAATTATTAATCCAAGTCTCCCCTTCCTCTCCATAAAGATCCCGAATATTAGAAACGAAAGTCGAATTTAAATTTTGGAAGATTGTCTGCATAATTAAATCCTTAAGCTTTACGATAAATCAAGGTTGCATTTGCAACCAGCAAGCCACTGGGGAAGAATGTTCTTTAGGGATTCAGGTCTAAAATCTATATCACAAATCTCTTTAAGGGGAACCCAGTGAAAAGCAACATGCTCTTCTTTTTGAGAAATTGGAATAAGCCCGTCCACTTCTTTCAAATTAACTTTAAAAATGAGATTAATCTCATGAGTATGACAACAGACTTCGTCTCCCGGAAAACTCCAATTGTGTTCAAGGACTCCTAAAAAGCGTTCTATGTATGAGTCAAACCCTGTCTCTTCATAAATTTCACGTAAAACAGCTGCCTCCGCAGATTCATTAAGTTCAATGTGTCCTCCCGGTAAATAATAAAACGCAACGTTAAGCTCATAATAATGTTTCGGTTCTTTTCGTGGATCATAGGCAAGTAAAAGATGATCATCCTGAATAATAACCGCTCGAGAGAGAAGATGATGCATCGACACCTCACTTTTGCAGAAAAAATTCATGGGCTAAAAATAAGACCTGCCCTTCGAGAACTTGGACGTGCACTTTTGTACTTTTTGAGCGATTGAGACAGGAATTAAACCCCGGAAAATTTAACTTTTGTCCAGTTAAATCCCACTCTAACCCCTGAGTTACAACACGGGCCTGTGGTAGACCCAACATGGAAATTTTTGTATGGCGGGGCAATATCACTTGAGTTTGAGGATTTGAGAAAACCGCTCCATAAAGAGGCGGAGCATATAAAAGATTACCCTGAGAATTTAACATAAATATACTAATATTATTTAAGATGTGATCTAAATCTCCCCCACTGCTGCCTAAAATAATGCTGGGTAATAGCCCTTCTTGTTCAAGATATTCCATTGATTTTTCAAAATCGCACCGGCTTTGATCTTGGATATGAAGAGAATTAAAGTTCAGAGAAGAGTCAACACTATCTAAATCTCCAATAACAATGTGTGGGGTAATTCCTAATGCATGCAATTGATTAGCTGCACCATCTGCTGCAATAACGGGCAAGTTCATTTTTTGAAAAAAATCCTTTTGAGGAAGCTCCCCGCTCAGACATAGAATTGATTTATAAGTCATCTTTGGAAATACATTTTTTGCCCCAGAAGAAAACCACATACACATAAACAAGCAACATTGGTTAAGAGGACATAAGTAGATCCCATTAACCCCCCATAAACCGCCCATGCCAAAGAACAAATAAAAAAGTTAAGCAACATCAAAGCAGACAAATCTTGAACTGATTTGGTTTTTTGATTTTTATAAATTTGAGGTAAGAAACCCGTCACGGACGTGACAGACGCAATCATTCCAATAAGATCTACATAGCTTAAGTTCACATTTCCCTCCGCTAGTTCAAACTAGATCAGGTTCCAAGGGTTGAAAATAAATCCTCTCAGCCTAAACGGCACCCCTAACGATCCAAACATCGTAGTTGCAGAAGTAAGAGTGTGTCAAACTTAATTATACAAACTCTAAAAAGTGACCTTTATAAAGCCGCTCAAAAAGATGATAAAATCAGTCCAGCAGCTAAAAACTGGCTGAGAAAGCATTTTAAATAGGCTCTGCTCTTTGTCTTTCAAGTTCCGTGACACTCCCCTGGAACTTGAAAGTCTTTGACCTTCATGCCACCCCATTTTCTAAAAGAGTTACGGCACTATTAGCAGGATCAATTTCCACTAAACAACCATAAGGCAGAGTCCACATAGGATCCGTGTGGCCAAAGTCCATATTTGTAACAATTGGAATTTGGGGAAGAGCATATTCTTCAAAAACTTGGAGTATCGCCTTATCGTATTCGGCAAAAGAATCTGCCGTTATTTGTGGGCCTCCGAGTTTGCTGTATAAAAGTCCGTTCACTTTCTCTAATATTCCTTGAGCGGCCAGGTTCCTTAAAAACCGAGCAAGAGCCACTGGCCCCACTCCTTCTTCTGACGTTTCAAGAAACAAGATACTATTTTCCCACATCTCTAAACTTGGCCAAAGAGAGGTTCCATTAATAAATTGTAGAACTTCGATGCACCCTCCTATAAGTCTTCCTTGGACAGGCTTTTCAGAAGAGCCTGTAAACTTCCAGGGAAGCGGGGGAGACAATTTTCTTCTTATGTTTTGGTTAGATGGGGACGCCCAATCAAGAAGTTCCTTTGTCCAACCTTCTTTATTTTGAGGAATATCCCCTATCACTTCACTTGCGAATAAAACCCGCTTAATACCTTCAATTGAGTAAGCATGCATTTTAACATTCTCAGCAAAAGCGGTCATAAAGGCAGGACCATAAAAACTCGACAGTCCTGCTTTAAGACACATAAAATGGTTGACCGTCGTATCCGAGAAACCTAAGAAAACCTTAGGGTTTTGACGAATAATATTAAAGTCGATATAGGGGAGTAACCTGATCGAATCATCGCCTCCGATACTTGAAAAAATTCCTTTAATGCTGGGATCAAGAAAGGCTTCCATAAGATCTTCAGCCCGCGCCTTTGGGTTTCTATAAATCCAATCTGGATCCTTGAGAGCATGCTTTGTCGGAGTCACTTCGAGCCCGAAAATGGACTCAAGACGTTGCTTTCCCACTTCATAACGGTAAGGAAAAGCACCTGGTCCTCCCCATGACAAAGTGACGACAGCGATTCTATCTCCGGGGCTTAGTTTGTTGGGTTTTATGAGCTGATTCATTTCCTACCGACTTTCAGCCAGAAGCAATTTACACGCCAGTGCTCCAAACAAAACTCCTGTTATTCTTTGAAAAGCCAATGCGACTTTCCGGGATTTAAAAATCAAATCCTTAAAGAGACTCAAAAAGAAAACGTAGAAAAGGTTTACAAGAGTCCCAGAAAGTATAAATAGCCCTCCTAAAAAGAATAACTGAGACATCACATGCCCTTTGGTTGTGTCTACAAATTGGGGTAAAAAAGTTATGAAAAACAAAATAACTTTTGGGTTAAGCACCGTTGTTAAAATTCCCCCCATGTATGTCTTAAAAGCACTCCCTTCTGAACTTTGATTAACTTTTTGAAAAATACTTTCCTGACTAAAGAAAGATTTCCATCCAAGATAAGCAAGATACGTAGCTCCCACGAGTTTTAAGATCCAAAAGGCAAGGGGAGAATATTGAAAGATCTCCCCAACTCCAAAGGCTGTGATAATAACATAAATGACAATTCCAGAACTAATGCCAAAAGCCGCTATGACCCCATATCTTTTGCCTTGGCTAAAAGAGCGACTCGCAATATAGAGGACGTCTGCTCCAGGCGTAAGGTTTAAAAGAAGAGTCGCACCTAAAAAGAGAAGTATTTGAGATAAATCTGGCGTTATCATGGCTTTTATATCCTCTCCTTAAAGACTTTTAATGTAGCGTTTTACCGTTCACAACGCCAGCATGTCGTTTGATGATCATTCACCACTCCAACGGCTTGCAGGTAGGCATAAATAATGGTTGAACCGACAAAAGTCATGCCTCGTTTTTTCAAGTCCTTGGAGAGCGCATCGCTCAAAGGTGTGCAACTTGGAACGTCTTCAAACCCTTTCCAATGATTAAGGAGGGGCTTTCCGCCCACATACTCCCAAAGATAGTGATCAAAAGAGCCGAATTCTTGCTGAATACGCAAGTACACCTGGGCATTCTGGCGGGCAGCATAGATTTTCAAACGATTTCGAATGATCTCTGGGTTGTGGCGTAAAGATTCCAACTCATCATCACTCATCACAGCAACTTTGGCAGGATCAAAGTTATGAAAGGCTTTTCGATATCCTTCGCGTTTTTTCAGGACGGTTTCCCAGCTGAGCCCCGCTTGGGCGCCTTCAAGAATAAGCATCTCAAACAAATGCTGGTCATCGTGGGAGGGAACACCCCATTCATTATCATGATAGTCGGCATAAAATTCTTGGCCTGGCTTTCCCCCGAAACAACGGGTTTTCTGATTGATTTCTAGGACTTGCATTTAGATTCCTTGTTTTTCATGATTTATCAGCCATTTCTTGCGAGGGAGGCCACCGCCATACCCTCCCAATTCACCGTTTGAGTTAATCACACGATGGCAGGGAATCACAATTGCAAATTGGTTTGCGCCATTGGCATTCGCAACGGCCCGGAAAGCCGATGGCTTTCCAATGGTTGCAGCGATGTCAGCATAAGACCGTGTTTCCCCATAAGGGATTCTTTGAAGTTCTTCCCACACACACTTTTGAAAAGGAGATCCCAGAAGATGAAGAGGTGTTTTAAAGTCCTTTAGATGGCCCTCAAAATACTGGCAGAGCTCCTTTTCAATAGAGCGAATAGGCGCAGTAATTCCTGGAAGGACAGCTAATTTTGCGCACTTCCTTAATCGTTCAACTTCGCGCTCAAGGCCACGACGATCCACAAATTCTAAAAGATAAAGAGCCTCTTCATCCCCAACGGCAACCATTGGCCCGAGCCTTGTATCCAACCAGGATGCCTTGAGACTATGATGCTGTCCAAGCCGTGTAGGTGCGGCCCCCATAATACGAGAAAAGGCATCTCTGAAACCACTGCTGGACTCATATCCTGCATCAAGTTGCGCGTCTATCACACTGTCCCCTTCCCTGATTTGTTTCATGGCAATTCCCATGCGTCGAGCCCTTGCATATTCAACAAATGTCATCCCAAACCGCTTCTTAAACTGGCGGCGGGCTGTCGATTCATCAACGGACAATTCCTGAAAATCCCTCTCCTTCCACCGTTTTTCAGGATTCGCCTCAACTGCATTCACAAGCGTTGTAACAAGCTCAGAAACTTGATTGGGATGCGATAAGGGGCGGCAGCGTTTACAAGGTCTAAAGGAAGCCAGGAGAGCTTCTTGAGCGGTTTCAAAAAACTCACAATTCTCAAACTTTGGCTTTCTGGCGGGACATGTTGGGCGGCAAAAGACGCCTGTACTTTTTACGCCCACATAAAAAATCCCCTCATATTCAGGACTTTTATCAAGCAACGCCTGATAATATTCTTCAGCTTTAATCATTCTGATCCTCTCTCTTCACAAGAAAAGTATATCGACTTTTAAAGATGCCATAGCCGAAATTCAGGCATGGATTTTTTGTTTTAGAATTTGATGAAGAAATGGTGGAAATTTGTGCTTAATTTTCTTGAGCAAACAAGGATAACTCATCTCCTCAATCCAAAAGCTGGATATACATCCAAAGGCTTTGCATCCGGCCACCTTGTTTTAAGCTCTCCTAAAACTTGAATTGCCATGGATCTGAGATGGGGCAACATGTCGTATTTTTCTGAGACAGCAATAAACGCTTGGAGACGGGATAAAACGCGTGGACGGCCTGAATTTTTTTCCGGTTTCCAAAGATTCGTTTCGGGAACAGGGCCTGAATAATAAAGTCTATCTTTATCCATAACTTTTTCCACCTCGAGCAACACATTCAACATCCAAAAGGCACACGCCTCTGTATAGGCCGTATGATAAACTTCATCCTCATGGGCGGCTGGAATCTTTTTCCCAAGCTCTTCTCGATAAATCTCCTCAAGCGGATCAATAAGATCTTCTGGGATAGCCTTGACACACCAACAGGTGGGCAGGCTCATGCGAAGGTAGGTTCCGTCCAAAAGAGCACTTCTCACCGAGCCCCACTCAAAATCAATGAGATGCAACTCCTTCTTGACGGGGTCATCGAATACATTATCAGAACAATTATCCCCATGAATAAAAGTTGTAAAGGGCCCCGGCGCCAAAGAGACTTTGAGAGTCGTACCTATTTCAGCCAACAAGCTTTCTGATTGAGGAACATTTAATGTTGCAAGCACTGATTTAATTTTAGGAAAGGGCTCATCAAAGGTGATTTTTAAATCTTCTTGCCAGGACGGTACCTTTGATGTGAGTTTTCTCAAAATCTCAAAATACCTATCCGTCTTTCCATAGCCCGCCCCATGAAATTGACCGAGGCACCTCATAAACCTCCTAAGAGCAGCAATGGCTTGAGTTTCATCATTCCCTGTTAAGGAATCAACAAGACTTACATGGGACTCACCTAAATCCTCAAGCAAAACAAAACGGTGCTTAAGGCTGCCCCCATAAAACCGAGGAACCAGAAGCTCATTTGACTTCACTTCACTCAAAAACTCAAGGCCTGCCCAATCTCGTGCAAAGCGACCGAAGGCCTCCTGATCATCCTCAGAAGATTTTTCATGAAGGGTTTGTTTAAAGATCAAGCTCTGTGGCTCTGTATTTGTATAAAGTCTGAGAAGCAGATTTCGCCTGTCAGGCAAGCTCAACTGAACCACGGACGTGATAAGAATATCCCGATCAAAATGAGTTGAAAGAAGAACCTCAACTTCTTTTGAAATAGCAGCTTCAATTTTAGTCATATCGATTTCCTAACCTTACTCACAACGAATTGAATAAATTCAATCGTCTGCTCTTTTAAATTCATTTCTTTTCCATAATGCCAGTCTTCAGCTGTTTGGATGAGGGGGCTCCACTCGGGAGCGAATTCGTGCTTTACCCATGAAGCAGAAATCTTCTTCGTTGCGGTTGTATGACGCATAACCATATATAAAATACGGCACAGGTTTAAGACAATATAAGATTGGTAATGACTATTGTTGAGCCATTCCAGATCATTGATCTTAGGCTCCCACTCTTCGAATAAATCTCGAATGCAAGCAGCGCGTACATCTTCTATATCAATGGGTTTGACGAGTGTTTTAAAATCGGGCCCCAACAAGGGAATGCCATGGTTGTAGAGCAAATATTGCTTAATGACCCACTCATTTCCATAAGGAGCCTCGGGGTAAAAAGTCCCCTCCCCTATATAAGGGCGCGGTGTTTTAGGAGGGAGAATGCTTGGGAGCATCTCAAAAGAAACGTAAGAGCACTCGATACGCTTGGCCCACTTGTCGTTGTTTCGTTCCACATCCAAGTGCATCTTCTTAAGTGCCTCAAGTTTTTCTTCAGAGAGAGGATTTTTTACGATGACTAACAAATCGATATCGCTATTTTCTGGGTTGAAGTCACCATAGGACAAAGAGCCGGTGAGATACACACCCACTAAATTTTCTCCTAAAATAGGGGCGATCTCTGAGGTTAACGAATTCAAAACCTCATTTACGTCTTTATAGGGCGTGTAGTTCATATCTTTATTCAGCTTCATTTTAGGATAAATCCAGCTCACACTTGTAGTCGGATAGAACCTCTTCAAGGGTGCGCCTCAAAAAGGGAGAGATTGCGTTTTCCACGATGGGTGAGCCAACATTCCTTTAATAAGTCATGTGTGAGGTTGAGCTCTCCCCTTGGAGACAAGACTTCTGCAAGCAAGCGCGCCAAACAATTTGCGTAAGCCTCGCTGGCTTCTTTAGGCTCTGCTTTTGGATACCCGGAGACGTGTGCAAGAAAGACACCATCTTTGATAACAACCTGATCACTCTTACTTCCAACAACATTTCCCCCTTCATTAACGGCAAGATCTATGATGACCGCCCCTTTCGGTAAAACACTTAAACTCTCTTCATCAATTAAAAGAGGCGCTTTAACTCTAGGCGTTCTTGCAGCCGTAATGACGATTGTTTCTTTCTTTAAATAAGGGCGGATGAATTTAATCTGATTCGGTGGATCTGGCAGAATGTGATAGAGACTCCCAGCCGCTTCTAATTCAGCTTGATGTCGTTCTTGTCTTCCAAAAACTTGTACAGGTAGACCTGCTTTCCTAGCTTCAAAAATAGCACTAAAAGCGGCGGGACCTGTCCCAATCACAGTGAGTTTCACAGGCTTCTCGCCCTTATAGTACTTTAATCCGTCTTGGAAAGCGAGCCTTCCCGCAATACGACTCATGGCAGCTTGCATATTTTTTGGGTCAGTGATTGGTAGGCTCTTAAATAAATCCACTGAAAAAGTTGTAATGCCTGAGTTTTGCCAAGACAAAACATGGTTATCTGCGTCAAATGGATCAAGGAACCCCATCATGAATGTATTTTCTTGAAAGCATTTGTTCTCTAAATCCTCACGGGCTTTATCGGGACGTTTCACTCTTAAAATCAACGTATCTGGTGGAAATTCTTCTGTGGAGAGAACAAAAATATCTGCCCCTGCTTTAATGTAATCTGAATCCGTAAACCCTGCTTTTAATCCCGCATTTGTCTCAACCAATAGTCGGTACTGTCGAGAAGATAACGAAGAAATCGTCTCTGGTGTCAAAGCCACACGCGATTCTCCTTCTCGGGTTTCTTTAACAACAAGAATTTGTTTTATCATCATTTTTTTAAGACCTTATCTTAGGGCTCTATGTGTATAATTACCTGTAACTTCGAATCACTGCAGATAGCTTCTCTGCTGTATCTGCT
>JAKFXB010000027.1 GCA_021731585.1 Alphaproteobacteria bacterium | reverse complement strand
TTTCATACTAGTAATAAAAAACACCCTCAAGAAAAACTTCCCTGTTTTGTAGCGCAACATAGATTGAGATTGGGGGTAATTAATAACAGATTATGTAACTATAAGGAAGCTTTGAACCAGGGATTTTGGGAGGCTCAATATATAATAGACAACTCGTTAGATAATTGTCCCCATGATATATTCTTAAATGCAAGGATAGCTGAAGGTGTTGGAGAAATGCTTCTCAGAGAAGGGAAGATAGACCAAGCCGAACAAAAACTAACAGAAGCAATAAAAGTAATTGAAATGATGGTTGGAAAGTCTATTACGCTAGTGCCTAAGAGTTTTAGAGTTGAGGCCAGGATAAGACAAGGGAAACTTGCAGATGCTTACGAAGATTGCTTAGCTGTTTTAGAGATCACGAAACGAGAAAAAAATAACTTTCATAATCTTATTTATCTAACAAATTTTTATCATGCTGCAATTATAAAATATAAACAAGGAGATTTAAAAAAATCTATTGAGCATTTTACTGATTTTTTTAGGGAAGTAAAAAAATTTTCTAAATCTTTTTTAAGTGAAGATGTGTATCAAACTTTAGAATCACAAGGCGTATTCGCCGTTCTTTCTCCTGCATCTAAGAAAGACATAAATCACGTTTCTAAAGATTGTCTTGAAAAAAGTAAAAAGATATTTTTTTGCATATATACGCCATCTCATCCTTTTATTAGAGACTATGTTGCTCAAAACTAAATATCTATTCTCTTAAATGTTGCTCTCCATCATTTTTTTGGAAGCTAACATAATAATAATGGAAGCTTAGTTGGCATGTTCAACTTTAGATTTAGAGTTTTTATAGCTGGAAAATAGCGTCGGAGACTTCCTAAAATTAAGAAAGAATACTGGTTAACAAATTGAGCAGCCTCATCAGTTGGACAGAAAACAACAAAGCCCTCATTGTCACCAAGCAAGTTGGAACAAAGCAGTAAGTTTTTTCCCTTGATATAGAAACAAAAAAGTTAACCTTAATGAAGATTCCTGATCCAGCTTGTATTTATGCTCCCATTCTCTCTTCTGATTCTAAATATATAGGTTCTTAATGAAAAGAAAACTTAATAACCCTTAAGACTACCCCCATTACCTGGAAATCCTATGATGGACTAGAGATTGAAGGGATCATTACCTACCCTCAAGGGTATAAAAATTCCCTTAGTTCTGTCAATACACGGAGGTCTTGACTCTCCCGTGGCACTCCGTGACGCTATGAATGATACACTGACATGGATGAAGATTTATGGAGAGCAGAATAAAGCTGTGAACGAGAAAAAGATGAAATAACCATGTCCTAAAATCTCTTATAAAGAAAATATGTGCTATGTAATTTTTTCTTGAAAGAGCTACCTAGGGGAATTTCCAGGATAGGAAATAACTCCATCCTAAATGAAAACTCGTAAGATCGTCAGCATATATTTATCTCTCTAGTAGTATTCCGAGATGTTTATATAAGATTGCTTACGTGTGTTGGAATAGGGATTATGTGCAAGATAAAAAAGTTGATTTATTTATAATTATGACTTTCGAACTAAAATTTCTTTAAAAAACTTTCTGGAGGTTTTATGGAACTATATGTAAATATGAAAAGCGAGAGAATATCTCGATTCGTAGCAGCTATATCATTTTTCTTCATTTCAATTATTTTTCCCATTACATCTGAAAGCATAAAGTTTATTGATGTTGATGAATTTAATTTTGTAAAAGGGGGGCAAAAAGCTGGACTGCGAGTGTGTGCTTTTGATACCGAAACTCAGAAATATGACTCTATCGGTTATTATACTTTTCCAATAACAACAAGTCGCAAGCCATCTGGTAACCTACTTGAAGATTTTTACGGTCTTGAGATAGCCTTTAACGGCGATGTTAAGATAAAATCTTCATTAGAAAATGTAATTGTGCGTACGAAAGGGATATTTCGAGAGTCTCCAGCAAGTTTATCCTTTGTTAAAGATGATCAAACTAGAAATTTAGCATTTTACGCTTTAGTATCATCATCTCCTACCAATATAAAAGATTTTTTGAATTCTTTTAAAAAGGGAAAGTATGGTAAGTCATCTTTTAAAGTTTCATTTTATAGTTATCCTACTTGGATACGCGAAGAAAAGTCCTATGGCACTCTTTCTCAAGATAGAGACGAAAATAATCGAGAGCGAGGAATTATAGGTGAACTTGCAACGAGAATGACTTTCTTTTCATATGGATACCCTGGCAAATTTTTAACACAAGATGGTAGTGGTCAAGGTATTGATGGTATATATACCAAAAGAAATGAGAGAGGAGAGCTAGCTGCTTTATTTTTAACAGAATCTAAGTGCAAAGATGCATCAATGTCAACCAAAGCAATTATGGACTCTCAACTTAATGAAAGACTACTGTATGATAATATTGGTCGTGTTGACCCTTCACAAAAATCAATAATTTTGGATTTTATAGATCAAAATCCTGATTTAGTCTTTAAAGGAGCCCATAGAACTTTAACTGATGGGAGCTCAGAATGGCTTGTTAAGCCATTAGAGATACGTATTTTTCGTACTTTAAGAATGGGAATTTCTTCGCCAGAAAAGGATAAGGAAGCGTTTATTGAAATGATCTCATCTAATTTTAGATCTCCTGAAGAATTCTTAAGGGTTGCTTTGGCTTATTATCAATTGGATGAAGATCAACAAAAATTAGATACTTTTTGTAAGGCAATAGGTAGTTCACCAGAGAAAATAAGTCAATTAGGTACCTCCTTAGCGGAGCTCTCAAAACCAAGAGCTGTGAGGCGACTTACTTATGAGTCTATAGCCTCAAATTCTGAAGAGCCCCGCACACTTTGTAAAGAGGAACTAGAAACTTTTCAGATTGCTGGACCGTCTGGTTCAAGTTTGCAATTTGCTGAACAACCAGAAGAGGTAATAAAATCAGCAGTGGTTGTTAAAGTTGCTGAACAAGATGAACGAAGTCAACCAGCACAAGGAATAGAATGCAATCGAAAGAATCTGGCGAAGTTATTGACTTACATTAAGGGTAAATTTAAACGCAGCCAGCTTAAAACAATTAATGACGAACTTAAAAAAATGGATCCTAAATTTGTTCTCCTAAACGCTAACCAATTAAGTTGTTTCTCAGATTATGAAAAATACAGTGGTAGATACTTGAGGTATGATCATGAAAATCTTTGGAAGTTATTATTGAGAGCATTTCATAGCCAATATGAACAAGCCATAGTAGAAGGAATTTTTAAGGAAGACACTTAAGTTAATTTTATTACTTCCCTAAAAGCGTTGAATTAGGGCTGAGTCGGTCTTTGTAGTGTAGATTATTTGTGAGAGATAATCCCACAAAAGAATGGACAAGATTGCTCTATTACACTCAGGTATGAGAAACGCCTTGTCAGGCTTCCAGAGCGTCCAAATCAGACCTCTCTGGCTTGTTGTGCTTATGGATATGGAGAAAATAATATGACGGTACTATCCTTAAAGACAAAACTAAAAGTTTTATACACAAAGGCTATCCAACAACAAAAACCCTCTTCGGTGTTCCTACTTTCATTACTACACCCTTGTCTCAGGCCTTGCCCATGTCTTCCGTAGAGCTCCAAAGCCTCCAACCATTCACAATACCTACAACCACAACTCCTTTAAAAAATTGGGAAGGTCCTGTTGTTGTTGTTCTATTTTTGTCTTGACACTTCACGTGCTGCCAGTAATTATAGGGAGCACTAATGAAATGATAATTCTTTAAAAGAATACAATAAATCGTTAGCTAATAACAAGGCTTCTTCCCTAATTGAAAAATAATTTTAGAATGTTGATAGGGTTACGAGTTGTTAAGTTAACCCCTTAAGGGGGTGTGCTTGATTTTTCAAGCATAATAATAAAATTATTAAAACAAAAATAATAATACAAAAAACTAATTTTAATTAAATGTACTCTTGGGAGGTTTATGCTTAAAAAAGTTCTTTGTTGGCTGCTTATATTTCAACATATAAATGTTTATGTGCTCCATGCTGCAACAGGAGACATTAAAATTCAGTTTGAGGAAGATGGTCCCTCTTCATCCTCAACATAAAAATTTAGGCTTAAACTTTTACAAGAAACTGATGAAGGAGATTTTCAATCAAAAGTTGATGCCGTTTTTGAACCACGTAACTCTAGTTCAAGAGAATTTAAACAGCAGAATTTTTCTCAAGGCGATTTTTCAGTAACAACAGATGGATCAATAATTTCTCTTATTTCTCGTCAAAGTGATAACTCATTTGCGATTGGATTTAATAGAGATGGAAAAACTGAACTTAAAGATTTTGACACAAAAAACTTAATTGATATTGTTACATATGGAGATATCTTTGCTAAGAACGAATTACAGTCTTCTGCACTTTCTCTCTCAGGCAAAAACTTCAAAAACGAAACTTTATTTAAAGTAGATACTTTGAATCTTAATCTAACAGGGGCTGAAGGAAAAAATGGATCCTTTATCAACGGCTCTTCAGCACAATTTATTATTGGGAAAGAAGCTCATCTTCGTCAAGGAGATCTTGACAATCAAGGCAGAATTACCGGGAAAAACAAGGGTTTTCTAGATCTTCATGGAAATGATTTTGTGAATACATATATGGGACAAAAACGAGGTATGTCCTTTCATACACATCTTACTTGGGAAGACCAGTTCTCTATTTTAAATGCAGGAATATTTCGAAATCAAACAGATATTGTTTCTTCTAAAAATAATACAAATTGTCAACTTACTGTCCACGCGAGAAAATTTATTAATGAAGCAAAAAGTACCATCTCTTCTTCACAAGGTCTTAAAATATCTTGTCTTGAAGATTTTGAGAACAGGGGGAATATAAATTCCAAGGAAGAAGTTGACCTTTATGTATCCGGAAAGCTTTTGAATTTCCACAACATTCAAAGTAATAACTTATTAAGGCTCAGAGCAGCACAATTAGAAAATGCAGGAAGAGTTATCGCAAAGAAAGGTATTGAGGGAAGATTTGGTCAGAGAAAATCAAGAGATGTTTCATCAGCTGATTTTACAAACAGAGGCTTGATTTTAGGACAAAATATTGGGTTAGAATTTTTTAAAGGAACAAATAGATCTCTTCTTAAAGATAAAATTGATTTAAGTGATCCTAGCTCTTTTAAGGGCATTGTGGCTCTTAACTCCCTTTGTTTGCAAGTTGAAGACGACTTTGAAAATGAAGGACATTTACTGGGGGTAGGTCAGGCTCAAATCAAAGGGACAGGGAATATTCATCAAAAAGGGATTCTCCAGTCTCAAGGTAACATTTCACTTCTGGGGAAAAATCTTGAAAACTCAAACCTGATATCTGCAGGAGGAGCTATTGTTGCTAACTTTAGCGAGAGCTTAACCAATACAGGGGTTGTTTCAGGACAAGACAATGTTGATCTCACATTCCAGAGTTTCCAAAACAGTGGAGAAATTAGCGGCCGTGAATTTGTCAGTTTAAAAGGTTTAGAGGGGAAGAACTCTGGAGACATTGAAGGGAAAAACGTGAGCTTCGCAGGAAGAGGATTTTCTTCTGAGGGTATATTTAGCGATCTAAGCCAAGCTAAATATCATCCTGCGTCAAAGTTTGAGAATAGCGGATGGATACATGGACAAGACCGTTTAAATTTAAATGTAGCCTCTTTAAGAAATTTAGGTGAGCTTATCTCAGGAGAAGATTTAACCTTAGACGTGATGGATTTAAGAAATGATAATTCCATTACAGCAGGACGTACCTTGACTCTTACAGCTGACGGTCAGGCTATTAATAACAAAAGTTTAAAGAATGCTGCGGGAGGTGTTATTAAATCTGATGATGCCATCTTCTTGACGGCAAATTTCCTCGATAACGAAGGAGAGATAAAGGCTCGTGGAGAGTTCACATGTATTCTCGATAAACTCTTGAACCGTGGAACATTAAAATCAGGAAGAACTTTTAGTCTTAATAATTTAAAAAACTTAAGAAACCTCTCAGAAGGTATTATTAAATCTGAGGCTGGAATCCGTTTGACGACAAATCTCCTTAATAACGAAGGAGATATAGAGGCTTGTGGAGAGTTGACATCTACTCTCGATGAACTCTCAAACCATGGAACATTAAAATCGGGAAGAGCCCTTAGTCTTAATAATTTATCTAAGGGAATAAGAAACCACGGAAACATTCTCGCGGGAACAAAACTTTCCATAAATTCAACTGCAGATATCGTCAACAACCATATTATTGAGGGAAGGAATGAGTCAGTATCGATTAGCGCACATGCGCTTACAAATCGCGGCATGGTAAACGCCTTTAATTCTCCTTTAGATTTAAAAGTTGTTAAGGTAGGCAATCACAACCTTATTTTTGGCCAAGAGGGAATTACACTTCGAGTTGAATTTTTATTTACGAACTATAAACATGAGAAAGCACCGCAAGAAAGTAAACTTGGCCTCGTTCAAAGTCCTGGCTCCATCACAATCTCAGGAAAGGGACGGTTAAGGAATCATTCATTTTTTGAATCTGGAAATTTAATTAACATTAATGTTGGCTTCGATAATGCCGGAACCCTTCATGCCAATAACGGGGTTATTTGTAGAACTGAAGGCCATGCTTCTACAAATGGAGGTACCGGAAATATCCTCACGATAGGAGGCATAGATATTGAGAATACGGCTTCTTTCACAAACCAAGGCCATATTAGAGGGAGCAAAGCCACTTTAAAGACTAGAGAGTTCTCAAATGAGGGAACGATACATGTAAAGGTTAGAGAAGAATCTCCAGAAGGAATGAAACCTTCTCTAACTATAGAGGCACAGAATGGAAAAAACTCAGGGACTCTAAGAGCTACAGACATGATTGACCTTCAATTTGCTAAAAAACTTGAAAATTCAGGAGATATTACTTCTGAAAAAACAATTGTCTCAGGAGGGGGAAGTTTAGAGAATAAGCAATCTGGCAAAATACGAGGAACGGAAAGCCTTGTCCTTCGAGAAGTAAGCTTAAATAATGCTGGGCAATTAGGATCTTCAAAGAATATAGAGTTCCACAATTTGCATGGAAATGTTCAAAACCAATCAACAGGAAAAATTCTTTCTGATGGAAGAATCAATCTTCATCACACCCAAATCTTTCATAACTTTGGAAAATTTCAAGCTCGAGATTTAGCTAAAATTGAGGTTGTGAAATTAGAAAATAGTGGATCTATCTTTTCAACTGAGGGTGATGTAGACCTTTCGTTTGAGACCGGAAGTAATGAAGAGACGGGCCGTATTCTTGCAAAGAACAATCTTCGCATGACCATTGACTCCCTTGGTAAACAGAGGGGACAAAGAGAGATTGTTAATAAAGGGAACGTTTCTTCAGGAAAGAAATTAACCCTCTCCGGAAAGGGAAAAGTCAGAAATCAAAAAGAGATTTCGGGACAAGAAATCTCAATTAATCTTCCAGTCTTGACAAATGAAGGAAGGCTTGAAGCCGATAAGACCCTTGCCATTCAAGTAAACGAGTTATCGAATTCAAATCTTATTCAATCAACAGAGGGAAATGTTTCTCTCACTTTTTCAACAGGTGTGAACTCAGACCATGGTAAAATCTTCTCTCAGAAGAGTCTTTCAATTCAAGCAGAGAGAGTGTTTTCAAATTCAGGGGAAGTTGAGTCGATGGAGGCTCTTTCCATAAGTGGCGCCGGAAAGCTGGAGAACAAAAATATAATATCAAGTGCTCACGATCTGACCTTAAATCTTTCCACCATCGTTAATTCAGGAGAACTCTCCTCTTCCAATGATTTGTGGGTAAAAAGAAGAGGTGGGAGCTTTATAAATGAAAAGGCGGGAACTCTCCTGGCCTCCAAAAAACTTACCCTTAATGATCTTCATCTTCTTAAGAACAGCGGAAAAATTCAGGGACAAACCGGAATTTTGTTTACAGGCAAACACCTTGAAAATGCGAATCATATATCTTCCCTTACAGGAGATATTACACTCTCTCTTGACTCTGCCGAGAATAAAGGAACTGGTTTTATAGGAACGAACCGAAACGTAACAATCAATGTGGGAGGTCAATTTAATAACAAAAGTCAACTTGTAGCAGCAAAACATCTTCAATTAAAAGGTAAAGGATCTCTTGTAAATGAGGGAACTCTTGAGGGGAAGGAAAAACTTTCTGTCTTCCTTCCCACATTAGCTAATCAAGGAACACTGACTTCTGAAAAATATATCGAGCTCCTAAATGTGACCTCCTTATGTGTCAATGAAAGTACGGGAAAGATTAATTCCAACGGTGTTTTGGATATTAGAAATTCTCTTATCTTTACAAACAAGGGAGAAATTGTAGCCGTTAGAGCTTTTAATCAAGAACAAGGCTATTCCTTTAGAAAACTAATAAATGAAGGGACCTTTGCTTTAACGTCAAGAGATTTAAAACTTACAACTGATACCTTTGAAAACGCTGGGTCCTTAAAAACTGTTGGAGCGTTAACTCTTATTCTGAATGGTTTACCTTCTAACACAGCTAAGAACACGGGTTCAATTGAGGGAAAAACTCTGCTTCTGAAGGGAAGGCAAGCTTTTGATAATAAAAGCCTCCTCAGAGGAGATGAAAATCTCACTTATGCTGCTGGAAAATTAACCAATACGGGGGCTCTTTCTGCAGGTCAAACTCTTTCCATCCAAAGTGATTTTACGAATAAACCTATTCCGGGAGAAAATGATTCGGGGAAGATAAGTACACCAGGAAAGATTCAGATTCAAAGTCCCGTGTCAGCAGAAAACTGGGGCACAATTATCGGAAATCAAGGAATCACAGGATCGTTTAAAAAATTTATTAACCATGGAATTCTATCTTCGAGTGCAAAGGAAGTAAATATCACTTTAGAGGGTGGGTTTAACACAGGAACGATTAGTGCACTTCACGCAATAACCTTAACGTTGAAGAATGGTTTTACAAATTCGAATTCCATTATAAGCCAAGAAGGAAAAATATCCTTTCTAGGCACGGGTCATTTTGCAAATTCAAAAACTGTCACTGCAAAAGGGGCACTTTGTTTTAGAAATGCAAAGGTTACAAACAGTGGAACTTTATCCTCAACGACATGGATGATCTTTGATGGTGCATTAAAGGGAATCTTAAATGACAAAGTCGGAAAAGACGAAGGTAAAATTCTTGCTCCCAAATTGGATATAAAAAACACATCCTTTTTAACCAACAAGGGAAAGATTAATGTGTCTGGGCATCTTGAGGCACAACTTACAACACTGACCAATCAAAATGATATTCAAGCCAAAACAGCCAATGCCCACGTCTCAAGTTTTAATAACTCCAGACAGTTTTTGATTGAGGGAGCCTTAAATTTAACGACAAATACCGGAAATAATACAGGAGAAATTCAAGGGAGTTCTCTAACCTTACGACCAACAAAATCTTTTACAAACACTAAGATTCTGCGGGGAACTCAGTCTGTAAGCTTTAAAGGAAAGGGAGTCATTCATAATGAAGATAAAGCCAAAATATTTTCCTCGGGGCCAATGAATATAGAAAATACAAAATTGGGGAATAGAGGCCATGTCCAAGCTAACGGGGATATACGTATAACTGAGGGGACAAATACAGTTGGAGCAACGCTCGTTTCAAAAGGTCATTTGAATGTGGCTCAGAAAGGTATTTTAGCAAACCAGGGAAAAATTCAAGTCGGGGGCAATGTTGATGTGGGGGATGTGGCTTCACCTGTTAATACAGCTAAATTATTAAACAAGGGGAACATTAAAGTTGAGGGCAGTGTTGATGTGAGAGATGGAGCCTCACTTGTAAATATGGTTGGGGCTACACTTGAGCCAAGAAGAAATTTCACTGTGGCTCAGAAAGGGACCTTATCAAACGAGGGAAAACTCACTGCAAGAACAATAACCTATCATTCAAACACTTTCACAAATGGTGGGGAGATGCGAGTTGAAGGCGATATATCTTTTCCAAATTGTAAAACTTTTAAAAATACTCAGAGAAGCTCTGTCATTTCAAAAACAAGACAAATTAATCTACCAAAGGTTTTGAGTTTTAATAATGCCGGACAAATCTTGAGTCAAGAGGATTTCAGCCTTTCCAACGTCACCTCATTCACGAATACAGGAACCATTGGCACGGCCAAAAGACTAACCATCATTTCACCACAATCACTTGATAATAATGGAAAACTTCAAGGAAAAACGAGAACAACCCTAACAAGTTCACAAACCATAACAAACCGTGGGCAGATTTTGTCTGAAGCGAGCGTCTCTCTCAAGGGAAGGAAAATTCACAATCATGCTGCTGTCAATGGAGAGAAGGGCGTCTCTCTCACTGGAACGGAGGATATTTTGAATGCAGGGAGCACTGGAATCAGTAGCAAATCTGGAGAAATATTCATTAAAACTATATCATTCCAAAACGAGGGGCCAATCAAAGGAAAGAAAATTATACTCGATACACAAAACTCACCCGCCTTGGCTAACGTTGAAGCCATAGAATTTTTAAAAATTCATTCTCCAAATGCGGGTCTTTCCTTCGGAGGAAAATCTCGAACGTTTGGTTGTGATGTTTCTATTACAGGACCTCTTCGTGATCTTCCACCAAAAGAAGGAAGTCTCCAAGTCAAAGGTGACTTTACATGGAGGAATACTTCAGCCACAGTTTTTGATTTTATTAATGCATGTAAAATGAGAATTGATGGCATATTGACCATTACGAATCCAGAAGGAGCCTGGATTAACCAAGGAAAGGTCGAAGTTCTGGGACGAACAAACGTAATATTAGGTAGATTTGAAAACAGAGGATCCTATTATGGAGGCGGCAATTCACGTTTTATGTGTTACGGTAACTTTAATAATTATGGAGAGTTGAGATTTGTTAACGACGTTTCAATTCGCGCACGGGGAGGATCGATCACCAATCATCCTAAGTCAGAAATTCTGCAGACTGGTGAGAGGAGGCTTGTTTCCTTTACCGCAAAAGATCGAATTGAAAACCTTGCCGGCACCATTTATATCACAGGAAAACTAAACTCAAACTCAGCTCAATTTATAAATACGGTCTTGCCGCCAAAAATAGAAGAAAAGGTGTGCGGACGTAGGTTTCGACGAAAAGTCAAATTTATGACATCACAGAACATTCCAGCCTTATTCTATGCCGGAAGTGCCCATATAAAAACGAGTGTTGGGCAAAATATAGGGGGATTAATTTCCTCCAGAGAGATGATACATTTTCAAGGAGATACGTTACATAACCTTTCTCAAAAGTATTTTTTTGAAGCGATAACCTCTGTTGAAACCATTGGTAGAAAAGGAAGGATTGAATACGTCAATACACTTCGTGAGTTTCCTCTTGGCTCTGATGTTGCAAAATTCTATTCTCAAAAGGACATGGTTATAGAAGTTGCAGGAACCGCATACACAGGAGAGGCTCTCGTTCGCCTCAACAATCCCCCAACCCTAGTGCCAAGCGGCGCATTCTTGAGTTTAAGGAGGTGGCTGGCTGCACAACGGACTGCGCCAATACCAGAGCCCCTCATCAAAAACACAGGAGATATTAAAGCTTATGGTAGGCTTGAAATCACCGCTCCAAAAATTAGTATTCTTCAATTTTCTGCAATTCCGGTACGAGGGGTTGTCATTCCTGCTGTTATTTCGTTAGATATGTACCTATCTGATGCCCAGAGATCAGGCCATGGCTTTTGGATTCCAGACACAGCAAAGAAAACTGAATTTTTATATGTTCCTTCAGTCCCCATTGAACTCATTTCAAAAGAGTCCATTGCAACCCAGCTCTCTCCAGCGAATTTTAAAAGCAAACAAGCCGCTGAAAAGGCAACGCAAGAATTTAAACAATGGGTTATTGAAAAGTATGATCATCGTCCTAAAGGGAGAAGATTCAGTCGAAGAGGACAAGATACAGGGCAGTCCTCTGAGCTCAATGGGATTTTGGCAGCTCTTGCTGCTCTCCAAGAGTTTTGGGAGCCTAATGTAGAGGAACTTGAAGACATCACCCCCACTTCCCTCACATTGGCTCCTCCGAGAATTGCTGTCTTGAATGATCCAAGGTTGAACAAAGTAGTAAGAATGCGCTTTCATCCCTATCTATTGGCAGAATTAGTTTCCAAGAGTCTTTTAGCTAATATTGGCTTTACAACTCTTTCAAGACATATCTTTAGCCCTATTCTTCTTTCAAGGGTTTTAGAAGAACAAGGCTACCTCAATGCAAGGAGAATTCATGGAAGGCCAGCCTTGCCAGCTCCTCAAAATTGGGAACGGTTGACCCCACAGCAAAGAATGGCACAGCAACTTCGAGAAGTTGTATTTCCCCATGAATTAGAAAGATTTGATACCCCAGCGATTGTTTATCAACTTATGAACGAGCATGATGAGTTGGTGTTGTCAGGATTGATAACCCTTCCCAAAGAAATGCGAGAATTATTTCAGTCGGCAGCGGGACGCATGGTAGCCCATTATTGGGGATTTAATGCAACTCAAGGAGATACAACCTTCAAGGACGTTACTCTTGTCGCGAAGGATGGCGTCTCAGCAAACGCTGCGAATAACGTCACGACCGAAAATGTAGATCTGTTCTCAGGAAAAGACTTAAACATAACTGCTGGAGGAACGACTTATTTCGCACCAAAAATATTAAAAAGTGAGCAGACAACAGGAAAAAAGACAATCAGCATCACTGAACACAAAAAATCTCATCTTTCAGCCATGGAAACGATAAGTATCAAGGCTCAGCATGTAAAGCGTGGGGCCGTAGAGACTTATTCTGGGAAGGGGACAACCTATAATGCTCCGACCATAGAGGAT
>JAKFXB010000142.1 GCA_021731585.1 Alphaproteobacteria bacterium | reverse complement strand
AGACCCTCTAAATTTAAGATGTCGATGGCATCAAGGGTCTCTTTGATTTCTTGGTATTTTTTCTGTTCACCCGAAGTTAAGTTGCTGGAAGGAGACGAAATCTGGATTTGGTATGTTTTCCAATTTTCTTCTAACTTATTTGTTAACTTTTTTTCTTCTTCATTTTTTATATTTTTCTCCTGAATGAGAAGCTGCTGGTCAATTTTTGTCTTTAGACTCTTAAACTTCTTTGGTTCATTTGAAATAAATTGAGGATTTTTGATATAAAGCTCGTTGAGTTCTTCAAGGTATTTATGAATAGTATCCATAGAGGAGATGGTTTTAAAATTTTGAACAAGAATAATGTCAGCTTTATCTCTTAAGGCTGTCATGAAAAAAATAAAAAACCAGGTGATGAATCCTATAATCAAAAGGATGGGAAGTTGGGCAAAAAAGAGTTGTGTTCTTATTTTCATCACGCATCGCTCTCAGTTTCGTCCTTATTATAACCCATAATAAAGATATCAAGGTCTTTTGATTGTTTGAGGAGGGAGTTGAGGATGTCTAAACCAAAGATTTCACGCCACCAACTTTCCTCTGAGCGTCCAATAATAAGCTGGGTAATGGATTCTTTTTTAGCAAATTCAAGCCAGGCTTTAATGCAGTCTTCCGTCTTGAAATGAATAATATGGGCTCCTAAATCCTTTGCAAACTGAATGTCAGAAAAAAGATGACGCTGTTTTTCAAGGTCGATTTTCTCGGGGC
This sequence comes from Alphaproteobacteria bacterium, assembly GCA_021731585.1. Classification (GTDB taxonomy): domain Bacteria; phylum Pseudomonadota; class Alphaproteobacteria; order UBA9655; family UBA9655; genus UBA9655. The sequence goes on along the minus strand of JAKFXB010000142.1, from coordinate 12,211 downwards.
TATCTTCTTCCGTTTCTGTATAGACAACAAACCATTCTTTGCTCAGACGACCTGCTAGACGAGAGGCTTTCTTTAAGAGAGTGCGTTGACTCCACCTTTCCGGCAAAAAACAGACCATGATTTGGTGGCTGGCAAAAATCGCCTCCTTGAGTGACACATTTCGTGGAGAATAATTCGTCTGCTCAATAGACTCAGCAACTTCTCGTAAGGCAAGTTCTCTCAGTTTGATAAGATTTTCTTGCTTAAAGAAATTTTCGAGAGCGAGAGATATTTTTTCCGATCCATAAATTTGTCCTGATTGCAGGCGATCAATGATATCTTCCACGCCAAGGTCAACGTTAATGACTTGATCAGCGTGTTTGAGAAAACTATCAGGAATGGTTTCGTAAATCGTAACATTCGTAAATTTTTTAACAATGTCACTCAGACTTTCTAAATGCTGTATATTAAAGGCACAGATGACGTTGATTCCTGCATTTAAAAGTTCAAGAATATCTTGATATCTTTTTGCATTCCGGCAAAGAGGGGTATTTGTATGAGCCGCTTCATCCACAATGGCAATTTGGGGTTTGCACTTGAGAACTGCATCTACATCCATTTCTTCAACGGTGACGCCTTTGTATTCATACTTTTTACGCGGAATGACTTCGAGCCCTTTCAAGAGTTCCTCAAGTTTTTTCCGTCCATGGGTTTCAATGAAAGCCAAGACAACGTCCGCTCCCTGAGTTTGCAGAGAATGGGCCTCTTCTAACATGCGGTAGGTCTTTCCCACCCCCGCAACGGGCCCTGTATAGACCTTTAAGCGGCCGCGATTGGCCTTTTGAAGGAGAGTAAAAAAATCTTGAGAGTGTTGTAGATCCTTTTTCATAGACTCCCCACAGGTGCACCAAAAGAAGCATCTAGAGCTAAATTTAATTTGAGAATATTGAGGCGACTTTCCCCTAAAATATAAAATTGAGGGTCTTCTCTTAGGCGTTCAATTAAGGCCGTGATATGTTTAAGATCTACGTTGCGATGAAGGGCAATCTGGGGGGCTTGCCACAGTGTAGCCTCCACAGAAATGTGGGGATCAAGGCCGCTGGCAGAGCTTGTGACTAAATCGATGGGAATGGGATTTGTGTTGATCTTTTTAATCTCAGTAATTCTTTCTTGAATGCGGGTGACTAATAATTTTGAGGTGGGAGCTAAGTTAGATTCTTCTGCGGAAGGGCGTGGAAAAAAGTAGGCGGGGTTTTTGAAATCCTGTCTGAGGAGTTCAGAACCAATGACTCGGCTCTGCCCATCTTTGATAAGGCTTCCAGAGGCCTTATAGGGAAACAAGGAGCCTGCGATTTCGGTTATAAGGAAGGGATAAACCACGCCCGTAAAAAATAGGGTGATGAGAGAAACAGAGAAAGCAATGAGAAGTTCTTTTTTCATTTAAGTCAGCCCCAAATTAAGTAAGAGCATATCGAGCAGTTTAATGCCAATAAAAGGGCTGAAAATTCCCCCCACACCATAAATAAGAAGAGAATGGGCCAAGAGGCTTTTTGCGCCTTGAGGACGATATTTTACGCCTCTAAAAGCCAAGGGAATCAGCACCACCATGATCAGGGCATTAAAGATAACCGTTGCCAGAATAGCTGAATAGGGAGAAGACAAGTTCATAATGTTTAGAGCTTCAAATTCAGGGAGGGAGAGAAGAAAGATGGCTGGGATAATGGCAAAATACTTGGCCACATCATTGGCAATTGAAAAAGTTGTCAAGCAGCCTCTTGTCATTAGAAGTTGTTTGCCGATTTCAATGACCTCTAAAATTTTAGTGGGGTTGCTGTCTAAATCAACCATATTTGCCGCTTCCTTGGCCGCTTGTGTGCCGGAGTTCATGGCAATCCCCAGATCAGCTTGAGCAAGGGCAGGGGCGTCATTAGTGCCATCGCCAGTCATGGCGACGAGGTAGCCTTTGGCTTGCTGTGCCTTAATAAAGTTAAGTTTTTTTTCTGGTGTCGCTTCTGCAAGAAAGTTGTCCACTCCCACTTCCTCGGCAATGGTGCTTGCCGTTAAAGGGTTATCTCCTGTAATCATAACCGTATGAATTCCCATTTTCCGGAGACGGTGAAAACGTTCTTGAATTCCTGGTTTGATAATGTCCTTAAGATGAATAATCCCAAGGAGTTTTCCATTCATGGCGACGGCAAGGGGTGTTCCTCCTGTGAGGCTTATTTTTTCCATAACTCTTGAAAATTCTGGAGGGATTTTCCCCTTCTTAGCAAGAACAAGACTTTGTATGGCATCACAAGCTCCTTTGCGCACAGATAGAGAAGGTCCTTCGCAACCACTTAAGCGAGTTTCAGCGCTAAAGGGAATGAAGATCAGCGCCTTGGCGTCCTTTTCATTCACAGAACGACCGTAATTTTTTTCAATAAACTCTAAGATAGAGCGGCCTTCTGGGGTGCGGTCGGCAAAACTAGAAAATTCAATAGCACGAGCGAATTCCTTCATATCCACACCCTTAAAGGGAATAAATTCGACGGGCATACGATTACCAAGAGTGATGGTACCTGTTTTGTCCAAAAGCAAAATGTCAATGTCTCCCGCTGTTTCAACAGCCTTTCCACTCATGGCAAGAATATTTTTGCGTAAAGCCCGTTCAATACCCGAGATACCGATGGCAGAGACAAGTCCCCCGATGGTGGTAGGAATGAGGCACACGAGCAGAGAAACGATAACCGTTAGAGAAAGTTTACAGTTTAAATAAAGTCCAAAAGGGACGAGAGTTGTACACACAATTAAAAAAATTATGGTAAGGCCAACCAGAAGGACCTGAAGCGCAATTTCATTGGGCGTTTTTTGCCGCTTGGCGGCTTGAACAAGACTGATCATTTGATCCAAAAAGCTTTCCCCGGGGTTGGAGATGATACGGATGAGGAGCTGATTGGAGATCAGCTTTGTTCCTGCGGTGACCGTGGATCTGTCGCTATCGCTTTCGCGAATAACAGGCGCTGATTCTCCTGTAATGGCGGATTCATCAATGGCGCCAATGCCTTCGATGATTTCTCCATCAGAGGGAATGAATTCTCCCGCAATAACTTTGATCACGTCATCGCGCCTTAAATCGCTGGCGGGGACCATTTCCTCTTTCCCATAGTTTACTATGCGACGGGCGCTCATTTCTTGGGCAAGGGCTTTGAGGCTTGAAGCATGGGCCTTTCCTTTCCCTTCGGCAAAAGCTTCGGAAGCATTAGCAAATAACAGGGTAAACCAAAGCCACACGGAAACAGAGGTCGTGAACCAAAGGGGCTCATGCAAAAGCGGGGGATAAAAAAAGTCACGCATCACAATGAGTGTTGTAAGGCTCGCCCCCAAAAGAACAACGAACATTACCGGATGTTTTTTAAGATAACGGGGATCCAGGCGCCTGAAAGTATTCCAAAGCGCTTCCCTCATAAAATGGTCTGAAAGTTTAGCCATTAAAAGGATCTCCCCTGCCATAAGTCGATATATTCAATGAAAGGGCCGATAGCTAGCACGGGGAAAAAAGTTAAGGCTCCCACAATTAAGATAACGCCTATCAAAAGCCCAATGAAAAGAGCGCCTTGTGTTGGAAATGTACCGGCGTTGGGCTGGATAATTTTTTTGTTGACCATTAAGCCTGCGATGGAGAGTCCTAAATAGATAGGAAAAAAACGCCCAATAAACATAACTAAAGCCAAGGACAGATTATACCAAGGGGTGTTTGCATTTAGGCCACCAAAGGCGGAGCCATTATTGTGAGCGGCGCTGGTGTAGGCGTAAAGGATTTCGCTGAACCCATGAGGACCTTGATTATGAAGAGAGGCAAGGGCTGATGATGACAAAACCGATATGGCGACACCCACTAAAATAATTAAAGGGTAGATCGCAATAGAGAGAATGGCAAAACGCACCTCCTTACCTTCAATTTTTTTTCCTAAATATTCAGGAGTCCGGCCAACCATCAGACCTGCCATGAATACGCTGATAATAATAAAAAGAAGCATGTTGAATAAGCCCACACCTACGCCTCCAAAGACGATCTCACCAATCAGGATGTTAAGAAGAAGAATGAGTCCACCCAAAGGCGTAAAACTATCAAAGAGGCAATTGGTGGCCCCACAAGAGGTGTCAGTTGTTAAGTTGGCAAAAAGGGACGATCCTAAAATGCCAAAACGAACTTCCTTCCCTTCGAGATTGCCAGGAGTTTGATCCAGGCCCAACCCGTGGAGCAAAGGATTAGGCTGGGATTCAAAATAATAGACTGCTACAATTCCTATTAAGGAGAGAATCGCCATGGCGATGAAAATGGACCAACCCTGCTTTTGACTCTGGATCATTTTTCCATAGGTATAGGTCAAAGCCCCAGGGATTAAGATTATGGACAACATCTGTAGAAAGTTAGTGAAAGGTGTTGGATTCTCAAAGGGATGGGCCGAGCTAGCCCCAAAAAAGCCGCCCCCATTGGTTCCTAAAATTTTGATGGCCTCTTGGGACGCAACAGGCCCCATGGAAATAAGTTCCCGTCCGCCCTCAAGGGTCGTAATTTCAAGGGAGGGTGAGAAATTTTGAATCACACCCTGGGAAATAAATAAAAGGGCCATAATGAAAGCTCCAGGTAAAAATACATAGAAAACCGAGCGTAAGAGATCCACCCAAAAATTTCCTAAAAGGATATCTTGAGATGAATTTGCATGGCGACTGAGCCCCCGAGCAAAGGCCAGAAACGCCGCCATGCCCGTTCCGGCAGACACAAAATTTTGCCAGGTGAGTCCTACCATCTGTGTGAAATAACTCATGGTAAGTTCACCGCTATAGGCTTGCCAATTGGTGTTAGTGACAAAACTGACGGCCGTATTTAAAGCCAAGGCCCAAGGCACAGCTGGAAAGTTCTCAGGGTTTAAGGGAAGGAAATACTGAAGACGCTCAAGACAAAAAAGAATAACAATTCCCATGATGTTAAAAATCAAAAGGGATTTAAGGTAGGCTTTCCAGTTCTGCTCTACGGGCTTAAAGCAACACCAGTTTAAAAGTTTGCCTTCTAGACGATTAAAGAGGGGAAAAGGACTGGGAGTTTCATAAACACGATAAAGGTAAATCCCGACGGGCTTGATTAAAAGAAGAAGAGCTGTAAACAAGAGGACAATTTGCAAGATTCCGTTGAAAGTCATTCTTTACCTCTTTCCTTTATGTCGATGAGATGTCAATAAGGAAGTAAACCAGGTATCCTAAAAGGAAAATGGCAACGATGAAGCCAACATAATATTCTACGGCCAATGTTTTTAAGTCTCCCCGTCTCTTTTTCTTTAAGTATGCCAAAATTTTGAGAACAAACCAACGGAAAAGGAGAGCTGAGGTAAGTGATACATGAATTAGCTCACCCCTCATCGAAATATATGGTTCGTTTCTTGAGGATTGCTTTGTGGGCTAATATCTCGTGACTATATTATCTAGAGATCTTTTCCATATAATTCTTTGTAGGCTGCCTTAATAGCAGCTGTATTTAGAGGGAGCCCTGACTCTAGTACTAAACTTTTTGCTGTTTGAAGGAGTCTTTCTTTTTCTATTGGGGACAAATCTAAAATCTTTTTCACCTTATACGTCGTTTCCATATAGGAAAGAACGTATTGTAATCTTTGACTTATATCTCGATTACTTGAAGGGCTAGGGCTGTTACTACTACCAACGTCTCCAGAAGGCTGAGTTTGTGTAAGATTAATATTTCTTATTTCAATCACAGGAATTGCGGATCCTGATGTCTTCGGAGGCATAACAAGAGGATAGACGAGATGATAGCGGGAGCCACTCTTAACTGTAAATTCTAGCTGTAGCTTTTGCCATTGATTTCCTCCTGAATAGGGAGCAGACATAGTCCTCTCATTACCATTAAAGTATTGTAGATATCCACCAGGAGTCTCGCTTTTTATCTCAGCTTCAAGTAAAAACTCTTGCCCTACCTGCGTATCCATAATGGATTTAGGGAGAAGTTGATAAAAGAGAATCCCCTCTCCTGTGACCTCAAAAGATCCTTTCTGTGTTGTCTTAAAGCTAAATGGTGTCGTTAACCCATGTCCCTTAATGTCATCACGTACGACAGCAAAAGACGTAGGATTCAACGTTACACTAGGATGAATTTGCTGCGCTTTTACTCCTGGTTCAACTTCAAAAGAACTCGCTGTAGGAAACATACTGTGAGCAGAGCTAGGTTGATGAGAAGTAGAAAGCGAAGCTACCGAACTGCCGATACTACTACTGCTCGAGGGACCTCTTTCAATATTTACTCCGAATAAACTTAATAATTGATTTATATATTGTAGTTTAGGCGAACTACTTAAAATTGAAAGCGTGTTGTTTGCGCTCAGCTCTAATTCATCATTTGTTACTTTATTTGCAGCCATTATAAATTGATTTTTATCACTGATGTTGTTAATAAACGGAATAACTTTCTTCATAGAGTTTGCTCGCGCAACAATCTACATAGTTCTAAGTTTCATTAAAGAGCTAATTATTGGATAAACGAGCTCTCTGGTTGGTAGTAAAAAATCTCTATTGTCCTTAATTGCTTTAGCGCGGCTTTCCACCTGATTAGGCTGAAGTTTCAATAGATCCTTAACGAGAGAAATGATAAAAGGAGTGTTTATAGAAACCTCATCCTCTAACTTGCGCTCTGGTGAGTAAATAACAAAAGCTTGATAATCCGTCGGCAGCGGCTTCTCAACGACTGCTAAGTCGATTATCAGTTTTGCTAGTTGATCTGAACGTGTTTCTATCGCTTTTTTAGAAAGAGTAAGTGCAAAGGAAGTCACATTATCTACAAGAGGCTTGACCTCAGCGGCGTCAAAGCAGATCGAAAACGCACCCCCCTGCTTCATTTCAATGCGAATTTCTAACGTCTTATATTTAGGACTAACAAATCTATTTAAAAGTTTTTCACGAATAGTATTCGTTATCTCTTGAGTCCCTGAAGGGTTTGTACGGCGAAGTAAATTTAAATTATTTATGGTTTTCTCACTTGGTGTAAAATATCGCCCAAAAAGTCTTTCCATCTCAAGTGCCCCAATGGTAGTTGAAAGTGGACCTGAAGAACTTTCGGCTATATTGAGTTGTTCTAGGTCTAGAGAGTCGTTTCCTCCACTTCTCAATTGTCTTGATGATTCTGCTGAAGACAATTCATCCTCAGGCTTCATAGTATGTCCTGCTTTAGGAAAGAACATAACGCTTGTTGCTAAGAGGGTTAATTTTAACTTCTTTAATATATTCATTTTAATCGCCTTATAAAGTACACATTACCTATACAAGAACTTTAGATACATTTCAAATATTTTAAAATTTAATCTCTGTTTTTTATTATATACTATTAATTGTTAATTTTAATTTAACGTTTAATCCAAAAATACACAATTAAAAATATTTAATAATTCATAAAAATGAGATTTCTTTATTCAATCCTATCTCTTGCAATCGATATAAGGCGTATTTTTCCCTGGTAATCTTAGAGAACTTTGGCACAATAGGGAGAAAGGAAAATTTTAAGGGCACCTCTAAAAAAACTCCTTTTTTGTCCTTACGTTGTCATCCCTGCGAAGGCAGGGGGCCAGTGAATACCTGGATTCCCGACTACGCGGGAATGACACATGGGGATTTTTAGAGATGTCCTTAAGCAATAGAAGGGGTTAATAACGTGGCTGAAATTTATACAAAAGTGCTCATTATTGGGAGTGGTCCTGCAGGCTATTCTGCGGCAATTTATGCTGCAAGGGCGAATTTAGAGCCAGTTCTTGTGTCTGGTATAGAGCCGGGTGGGCAACTTATGATCACAACGGACGTGGAAAATTATCCTGGCTTTGCGGATGTCATCCAAGGGCCTTGGCTTATGGAGCAAATGCGCCTTCAAGCAGAACATGTGGGAACGAAGATCATCCAAGATCATATCCAAGATGTAGATACAACGAAGCGTCCTTTTGTTTGTCGGGGAGAAAATGGGACCATTTATAAGGCTGAAACCATTATTATCTGTACGGGGGCGCAAGCCAAATGGCTTGGTATTGAAAGTGAAACCAAGTTCCGTGGTTTTGGGGTGTCCGGTTGCGCGACATGCGATGGTTTTTTCTTCCGTGGGAAAGAGGTGGCCGTTGTGGGCGGAGGCAATACAGCTGTTGAAGAAGCTCTTTATATGACCAATCATGCCTCAAAAGTAACCCTGATTCATCGCCGCGATCAACTGCGTGCTGAAAAAATGCTTCAAGAGCGCCTGTTTAAAAACCCAAAAATCCATATCCTTTGGAATCATGTGGTTGACGAGGTTGTAGGAAAAGAAGATCCGTTGACTGTAACAAGTGTTCGTTTAAAAAATACAACTTCAGGTGCTTTGTGTGACCTAACCATTGACGGTATTTTTGTGGCCATTGGTCATGTGCCGAATACCAAAATTTTCCGCGGAAAACTCAAATTGGATGAGGAGGGGTATATTATTGGGGCTCCTTCATCTACGGAAACCTCTGTGAAGGGTATTTTTGCTGCAGGAGATGTTCGAGATAAAGTCTACCGTCAAGCGGTGACAGCGGCGGGGATGGGATGTATGGGAGCCCTTGATGTGGCCAGTTTTTTACAGAATGAAGGGGTTGCTTAAGTAATTTATGGATTGGGATAAACTCAGAATTTTTTATAGCGTTGCCGAATCAGGAAGCTTTACACGGGCTGCTGCGCGCCTTGATATTACCCAATCTGCCATTAGCCGCCAGATTAGTGGCCTTGAAAGCCGTATGGGCGTTCCACTTTTTCACCGTCATGTCAGGGGATTGATTCTAACAGAGCAGGGAGAACTTCTTTTGCGCACAATTCGAGAAGTCTTTTCTGATTTGGCGATGGCAGAGGCAAAGTTAACTGACAAGAAAGAAGGAGCCCAAGGTTCCTTAGCTATTTCCTGCACAATTGGGTTTGGAACAACTTGGTTTATGCCACGTTTAATGCAGTTTTTGAAGAAAAATCCTGAAATATTAATCAATGTAAATTTTAGTGATGATCCTGTGAATGTTTCAATTCGGGAGTCAGATGTTGCCATTTCTTCAGCAGTCATGCGGGATGAATCCTTAATCTATCATGAACTTATTTGTCGTCCTCTTTATTTTTATGCGAGTCGTAAGTATTTGCTCAATTATGGGGTTCCTATAAAAGCAGAAGATCTTGATCGCCACCAACTGATTGCCTATTTTGACAAGGCTCTCCTGCCTTATGATGATGTCAATTACATTTTAACCTGTGGGTCTCCTCCTGGAGTGATGCGGGAAGCTTATATTTCCATAAATAATCTCTATGGGATTGCAAAGATGGTCGAAACAGGAAGCGGTATTGGGTGTCTTCCCGTTTATATAGCCAAAAAGTTCAACGATTTAGTGCAAGTTCTTCCTGATATCCCCCCCCCTTACGTGCGTTTTTATTTCGTTTATCCGCGTCAGTTGAAAAACTCGCAGCGCATAATCAAACTGTGGGAGTTCTTGCAACAAGAAGTTGTTAAAGATAATAAACAACAAGAAAAGCTCTCCCATGACATATAAATTTATTCTTTTTGAAAAAATAGACAAGGTGGGGCTTATCACGCTTCATCGGCCTGAAGTGTTAAATGCTCTTGGAGAGTCATTGATTGATGAATTGGGAACGGCCTTAAAAGACTGCGAAAATGATAGTGATATTCACTGTATGGTCTTAATGGGGTCGGAAAAAGCTTTTGCGGCTGGGGCTGACATTAAGGAAATGCAGGCAAAGATTTATTCGGAAGCTTATCTCGAAGATTTTATTACAAAAGGCTGGGAGAAAGTGAGCGCTTGTAGAAAGCCCATCATCGCAGCCGTTTCTGGGTATGCTTTGGGGGGCGGATGTGAAATTGCAATGATGTGCGATTTGATCATTGCCGCAGAATCAGCCAAGTTTGGGCAGCCAGAAGTGACCATTGGTATCCTTCCTGGAGCCGGGGGAACTCAAAGATTAACGCGCGCAATTGGGAAGTCAAAGGCGATGGATTTATGTCTGACAGGACGTTTGATGGAGGCTCAAGAAGCCGAGAGGGCGGGTCTCGTTGCGCGCATTGTTCCGGATAATAAACTAAAAGAAGAAGCCTTCGCCGTGGCCCATAAAATTGCCTCCTATTCCTTGCCCGTTGTCATGATGATTAAGGAATCCGTGAATAGGGCCTTCGAGGTGCCTCTTTCTGAAGGTTTGAGATTCGAGAGACGTCTCTTTCAGGCTAGTTTTTCCCTTGACGATCAAAAGGAAGGGATGGCGGCATTTTTAGAAAAAAGAACACCTAAATTTAAGGGAAAGTGAATTTAGATACCTAAAGACTCCTAAACACTGGTGTCATCCTGAACTTGTTTCAGGATCTTTTGAGGCAATTTAACCGCAAGATCCTGAGTTCCTTTCGCGACGCTCAAGGTCTCAGGATGACATCTCTTAGTATTTATTAGAGAAATAATCTCATCACACTTTTCGCTCTGGGCGTCGTTCGGCTTGTTACAACCTCTCTTGGAGTTCGATGCCCTCTAGGGGTGAGAGAATGTTCTTATTGCAACGCCCTCTAGGGGGTGAGGGAATGTTCTTAGTGGTTTTTGCATTATTGCCATGAAGTCGCTGAAGTCATAGGCTTCTCTATTAAGAGTTTCACTTTGTAATTCTCCGCTGGGTATTATGGCTAGAACAGTGACAGAAAATCCGTATTGTATATGGGTCCCTCCCTTATCAAGAACATCTTCAGTTAACGTTTCCGTCAATGAATTTACGTCTAGCAGGTCAAGGAATGTTTTTGTTCTCGCCGCAACAGAAGTCTCGTGGGTTGGCCCCCATTGAACCTGCTCTTGGTCGTTTTGGTCCCTGTATTTTACGTAGATTCCAGTTGTAACTGTTGAGGGGTGACTAAAGATGTTATCGAATAGCATTGCGTGAGATTCGTTTTGTATTGCGTGAGATTTGTTTTGTAAGGTAGCAAACACACACAGACCTGCTCCTAAAGTCAAAACTGATGTTCGGAGAAATTTTTTAAGCATGATTAATAGTCCTTTCTTTGAGTTAGCCCCTCGCTATGCTGCATAGGGAGAGGGAGGTTAATGATCCTCTGTGAATTTGTAATATTTTTCCATTTAATAATTAAAATGCAATATTTAATTTGATGTCACTTTATGTTGAAAGTGTCAAGAAATGTATCGCCAGTTATATAATAACTGGATACTAAAAATCCCTTACATCGCTCCGAAAGTAAAGGCAAAGGCTTCAAGGCCTGGTGTTTCAGCTTGAATTTCAATAATACCTGAAGTCAGTTCCTTGAAAGACACAAGTTCATAAAGTGTACTTTGATTTACAAGAACTTGAGAGTTTTTTACATCCTTCCCAGTAGATTCCATCACGGGTTTTCCATTAAATAAAACTTTTACTTTTTGAGTTGTTCCAGGCGTTGAAGGGGCCATCACAAGATAGACTTGCTTTGCTCTAAAATGATACCGAAGGGAAGCTCCAGCTTCTTTTGCAATGATCTTTTCACTTTGAGCGAGCCAAGATCCTTGGAGTGCCCAACTATTGAGAGGGATGTGTTTGGGATAGGTGTAACTCGCTGTTTTTCCTCTCTCCATATTTTGAGGGCTGACAAAACCTTCTGTACGCCCATAGCCTAAATAGGTTTCAGGGGATTGAGAAGGACTGATGGGGGAAGGGAGTTCAGGCTGAGGCGTTTTATAATTCTTTTCCATTTCAAGGCCAAGCAGATACCGAATATTGTTTTCAGTAACGTTATACTCATTTTCTCCAAAATGGATATAAACAACTTTCCCGTCTTGATTGATTAAATAATGAGCCGGCCAGTATCTATTGTTAAAATTCTCCCAAGTTACCAGATCATTATCCATCGCAACGGGATATTGAATGCCGTCCTCCTTAACGGCGGTTTCAACATTTTGTTCATTCTTTTCAAATTCAAATTCAGGTGAATGAACACCAATAATCACAAGTCCTTTGTCATGATATTTATCATACCAACTTTTAATATAGGGAAGGGTACGGACACAGTTAATGCAAGAATAGGTCCAAAAATCGATAAGAACAACTTTACCTTGTTTTTTTAGCTCCTCGAGACTTAAGAGGGGTGAATTTATCCACTTCTTAATGCCTTCGATTTTCGGTGCAGGATAGGGATTTTCAATGCCCTTAATCAGATGAGTGGCGGGTAAGAGGGCGATTG
>JAKFXB010000127.1 GCA_021731585.1 Alphaproteobacteria bacterium | reverse complement strand
CATTATTCTGATTTACAGAGCGTCTCGTAAGAGAGTTCTGCCCCTTATATTCCATCGCTCATCCCTTTTTAGTCATGAGTGGGAGGAGCGTAAGGTGCGCGAGCTGATGCGCAAACGTGCTTTTCACGATAGAGATACCTTAGAAAAAGAAAAGAACAAGAAAAAGTAATATTTTTATGAACCCCGCGATCAAGTCGCGGGGCGTCAAGTAAGATTTGACTTTTAAAAAGGTTTTGATACCAAGCGGATTTACCGCGTGATCTAGAGAAACGTCATCATGGATGTCAGTCTTTACGAATATCAATCATTGGAATTCTTAAATTTCCCAAAAGAAATCATTCAACTCTTCTAAATTTCTCATTTATTCCCACTAACAGGGCTGGACAAAAAGCCCTTTTTTCTTTATGACCTATGCTGATGGGCCCAGATAGCTCAGTTGGTAGAGCAGAGGACTGAAAATCCTCGTGTCGGTGGTTCAAATCCGCCTCTGGGCACCATCCATCACCACTTCTGGCGGAGTAGCTCAGCTGGTTAGAGCAGCGGAATCATAATCCGCGTGTCGGGGGTTCAAGTCCCTCCTCCGCTACCAATTTTTAAGTGTCCGACCCGGACACATAGGTAACAGATTGTACCGGAGACATGGGTGACACCCCTAACCGCAAAAGGGATTGTCTAAAGGTTATCTACCGCGCCTTTTTGGGATCCCAGAACTTTACCAAGAGAAAGGAAAAGGAATGGCAAAGAGAGGGCTTAAAACGATCAACCTTCCTGCAAAAAGCAGCCGAAGACTATCTGCGGCAGTATGAAGGGCACTTATAAGCGGCTTCCCTTAGCCTAACGGATAAGTTCGATAGGTATATCAATATCTAGGTTCTTCCATATTTTATCCGCTGTGTATACTGGAAGCTTATAAGTTAACCCTAAAGCCAAACATGCTCGATCTCCTAAAGATAAACCATAAGGCTTGGTAAGATCTCGCAGACCAGCGGCTATTAAAGCTTGATCAGAATCAAAATATACGATCTTGTTCACCGTTTCTTCAACAACTTCTTCAATCGTTTCCTTCGGCATCCCCAGACCACCTAGTATGGTAGCAACCTCACAAAAATTGACTGAGGAGATAAAAGACTTGTGCAGAATATCTTCAAGCTCTTTAAGAGCCCTTTCCTCACCTTTTAAAAAGGCTAAAAGGGCTGAGGCATCAATAACAGCTTCACTCACGAGAAACCTCTTCTTTACGCTCTTGAAAGAGAAGTTCTACAAGATCTTGATCTTTAGAATTGTACTTCTTGACCAAACTTCTTGCATGGCTTGCAGATTCCTTAAATGACCTCACTCTTAACTCTCCTTCTGCCACTTGCAAAATAACATCCTGCCCTGGCGTTAAATGGAGAAAATTCCGATAAGATGCAGGAACAAGAATGCGCCCAGCTTGATCTATTTTAGATTTTATCATGTGCATATCATTTTCCTTGATTTATGGTGATTATAAATAATTTACCATATTTTCTATTTTATGGAAATATAAAATTTCTGGGGCTTTGGAGGAGATGTGGCTTGAAATGGAGGGCATAAGTTTTCATTAGATCCCGCGTTCGCCCTTACAGGGATTCTCGAGATTGCCATGCTCATTTCGGCAGAGGTGTAATGACGAAGTTTTAGATGAGGAAAAAATTACTCCTCAAGCTCCTTAAGGCTTTTAAATGGCTCCAAGGCCTCAGGATTGGCGAGGGAGGTGAGATTTTTCACCTCCCGCCCATGAATGGTTTCGCGCACGGCCAATTCTACCATCTTCCCACTTAAGGTGCGGGGAATATCATTAATGGCGATAATCTTAGCAGGAACATGACGGGGGCTAGCATTCTGGCGGATCTGCTGTTTGATCTGATTCTTAAAGGCATCTGTTAACGCTGTTCCTTCTCGCAGCACAACAAACAAAATAACCCGCACGTCGCCCTGCCATTCTTGTCCTACAGCAAGGCTTTCCAGGACTTCAGGGATTTTCTCCACCTGACGATAGATTTCCGCTGTGCCAATGCGCACCCCTCCGGGATTGAGCACCGCATCGGACCGCCCATAAATCACAAAACCTCCCTGAAAAGTGACTTCTGCATAATCCCCATGGCACCAGGTGTTGGGATAGGTTTCAAAATAGGTGGCATGGTATTTTTGATCTCCCTCATCGCCCCAGAAATAAAGGGGCATGGTGGGGAAGGGGGTGGTGCATACCAGCTCGCCCTTTTGACCCACAACAGCTTTGCCAGTTTCATCAAAAACTTGGACGTTCATGCCAAGGCCGGGAACCTGAAGTTCTCCCCGCCATACGGGGAGGATCGGACAGCCCAAGGCAAAGCAGGAGACGATATCCGCCCCGCCCGAGATGGAAGCAAGACAGAGATCGGTTTTGATGGCCTCATAAACGTAATCAAATTCTTCGGGCGCAAGGGGAGAACCAGTGGACAAAATCATGCGAAGGGCAGATAAATCATAGGAATCCTTGGGGCGACGAGCTGTCTTTTGAAGGTTATCAATGTACTTGGCGGAGGTGCCAAAATGGGTGATTTTTTCCGCCTCGGCAAATTGCCATAAAATCTCCCCTTCAGGGCAGCCGTCATACAGCATAAGAGTAGCCCCAGAGGCAAGGCTTGAAATCAGCCAATTCCACATCATCCAGCCGCAGCTAGTGAAATAAAATACCCGATCCTCAGGCTTTATATCCGAATGAAGTTGATGCTCCTTCAAGTGCTGGAGGAGAACCCCGCCCGTTCTATGAACAATGCACTTAGGCACGCCCGTTGTACCGGAAGTATAGAGAATAAAGAGGGGGTGGTTAAAGGGCACCTGGACAAAATCAATTTTCTTTATCTGTTGGAAAGGCTTCAGAGCTTCATCCCACGTTTTTACGTTTTCCTGAGAGGGAAAACTTAATGGTTTATTTTCATATGAAAACACAATGACTTGTTTAAGGGTAGGAAGTCCCTTGAAAAGGGCAGGGATCTTTTCAAGGCAGTCAAACCACTTTCCTTTGTAAAAATATCCATCGGCCATGAAAAGAACCTTTGGTTTTGTTTGGCTAAAACGATCCAAAACACCGTTCACCCCAAAGTCAGGAGAGCAGGAAGACCACAGTGCCCCAAGGGACGTGGCTGCTAGCATGGCAATGATGGCCTCCGGCGTATTCGGCACATAGCCCGCTACATGATCGCCTTGCTGCACGCCCATAGACTTTAGGGCCGCTGCAAGGGCAGCAACTTGGGCATAAAGGTCTCCGTAGGAGAGTTTTCGCTTTACCTTATCCTCTCCCCAAAAGACGAGAGCCTCTTGATCCGAGGCGCGGGGTCGCAACAAATTTTCTGCATAATTGAGGTGGGCATCTTCGAAGAAGCGGGGTTTAAAAATCCCCTGGGGTAGTTTTAGAATGCGTTTTCCTTCTTGGGAAGAAATGACATTGCAGAAATCCCAAACTTCGCGCCAAAAGTCTTCTATGTGCGTCACAGACCATTGGTGAAGTTCCTTGTAGCTCTGAAGCTTCATTTTTTTCAAAAAAGCCGTCAGGGTGGCCGTTTCGATTTGCCGTGCTGTGGGTGTCCAGAGAGGCTGATTATTGTGTTTGTTCATACACTTATTTTAGATGAAAAAGCGTCTCATTCCAAGCCCTTATGCCACCTTGCAGGTTAAAAACTTTTTCATAGTCATAGAGTGTGAGCGCTAGATCACAGGCTTGGGCTGAACGATGCCCGCTTCTGCAAATAAAAACGTATTCTTTAGAAGGATCGGCCGTTTCTAAAAAGGCAATCAGCTTAGGGCCCAGAGTTGCCAAAAGGGCTCCTTCAATTTTACCCTCCGGTCCTCTCAGCTCATAGGGTTCTCGTACATCAACGAGGACAAATCGATCTTTATATTCATAGATTTCTTGGGGGGTGATTTCTTGCATGGATTCTCTCAAAAAAGCGCCGCTAACGTCCGCATCATTGAAATAATAATGACCCCTGTCAAGGTTAGTTTCCGGACGAGGATCATCTGAAGATGAGAGATGGAGGAGGTCAATTTTTTAACGATAAAGGAGGCGATAATAAGGGTCACGATAAGGCTTATCCAAGATCCAGTGCTGATATTAATGTTGCCTTGTCGCCACGCGGAAAGGGGAGCTGTGACTGCAATGGTCAAAAGGCTGCAGGCCATGGCTTGATCAAAGACAAGGCGCGTGATGCCCGTCAGCCAAGGAATAATCACAACTCCGCCCCCAAGGCCAGTCATGGTGCTGAGAAAGCCCGTAACGGCGCCTCCAATGGAAGCTGTTTTGACACGGTAAATTGTGGGGCGGTCTTCGCCGGGGTCTTCTGGCTTTCGTAAGACCCAGAGGCTATAAAGGCTAAAAAGACAAGTGAGGTTCAAAAGGACATTCACGAGCCAGTCGGGGGAGATGGCTTTCAGGGGCGCTGAAATAAAGGCAAAAATACTGGCGCAAAGGATTAATATAGCTGCCACTGGGTAAAGGGTGTTTTTGCGTTGAAAAAACCAGGAGATGGCAGCCCCTACACTTAGAGCGAGTAAGCTGTAAGCGGAGGCTTCTTTGATGTCATAGCCACCAAAGGCCATTAAAATGGGGATAGAAATAACGCCGCCTCCCGTGCCGGTAATGCCTAAAAGGACTCCCGCAGCCGTTCCCACAAGGGACCATAAAAGAACAGGATCTTCAATCATGGTAATTTTTCCCCTTAACCTTTCTGAAAAAACCTACTAATACTAGGTGCAAACAATTATCAGGAGATGACTATGTCATTGGATCAAGATACGGTCAAACGAATTGCTCACCTTGCTCGCCTGAAACTGAGTGAAGAGCGCATAAAGCCCATGCAAGAAGATCTCAATCGCATCCTTCATTTTATTGATCAATTGAATGAGGTTGAAACGGGAAGTGTGGAAGCGATCGCCGGCGTGAACATGCCCATCATGCCCATGCGTGAGGATAGGGTAACTGATGGGGATAAGGTGCAAGCTATTCTTCAAAATGCCCCCGAAGTTGCCTGTAACATGTTCGTTGTCCCAAAAGTTGTGGAATAATCAAAATGACAAATTTAGCTGTAAAACCATCTCTGAAGAACGATCTGATCCATTTAACCCTTACTGAGGCGAGATACGGCCTTGAGGAAAAGAAATTTTCTGCCGTTGAGCTGACAAAAGCTTATCTTGACTCCATGGAAGAGCATCGCCATTTAAATGCCTATATCCTGGAGACCCCAGAGAAGGCTCTGGAGGAGGCGAAAGAGAGTGACGCGCGCCTTGCAAAAGGGGAGGGCAGGCTCCTTGAAGGAATTCCGTTGGCTATGAAAGATCTTTTCTGTACCAAAGGCATTCAAACGACAGCGGCCTCCCATATCCTAGAAGGCTTTATTCCTCCCTATGAGTCCACCGTCAGTGATAATTTGAAAAAGGCAGGAACGATTACTCTGGGTAAAACTAATATGGATGAATTTGCCATGGGGTCTGCCAATATCACCAGTTATTTTGGCAATGTGATTAGCCCTTGGAAGCGCGTCGATGGAAAAGACTTAACGCCTGGAGGGTCTTCCGGAGGAACGGCAGCGGCTGTGGCGGGTGGTCTTGCGGTGGCTGGCACAGCAACAGATACGGGGGGCTCTATTCGTCAGCCCGCCGCCTTCACTGGCCTTGTGGGACTCAAGCCCACCTATGGGCGCTGTTCTCGTTGGGGGACAGTGGCTTTTGCCTCCTCCCTTGATCAAGCGGGCACCATCACCCGGGATGTGCGAGATTCCGCCCTAATGCTCAAAGCCATGGCGGGCTATGATCCAAAGGACGCGACGTCGGCGCATATAGAGGTGCCCGATTTTGCCAAAGCTCTGGAATTGGGTGTGAAAGGTCTTAAAGTAGGGATCCCGAAAGAATATCACCTTGAAGGTATGCCTGAAGATATTTTGAGTCTATGGGAGCAGGGGAAAAAGTGGCTGAGCGAGGCTGGCGCTGAACTTGTTGACATCAGTCTTCCCCATACCAAGTACAGCCTTCCCACTTACTACGTGTTGGCCCCTGCGGAAGCCTCCTCCAACCTTGCCCGCTATGACGGAGTGCGTTATGGCTTGCGGGTGCCAGGGAAAACCTTGGATGAGCTTTATGAAAATACCCGCAGCGAAGGCTTTGGGGAGGAGGTCCAGCGGCGCATTATGATTGGAACCTATGTACTTTCAGCTGGGTATTACGATGCCTATTATTTGAAGGCGCAAAAGGTGCGGCGCCTTGTCACCCAAGACTTTGAACTGGCCTATCAAAAGGTGGATGTCATCTTAACACCTACAACCCCATCGGCGGCCTTTGCTTTGGATGAAAAGCCTACCGATCCGGTTGTGATGTATCTCAATGACGTGTTGACAGTGCCTGCGAACCTTGCGGGTCTTCCAGCCATCTCTGTGCCTGCTGGCTTTTCAAAGGATAACCTTCCTCTGGGGTTGCAACTGATCGGTCCTGCCTTTGATGAAAACGTTCTTTTCCGCACAGCGCGCGTCCTTGAAGACGCCGCCCAGTTTAAATCCTTTTTGAGAGGCCATACATCATGACGAATCGTTATTTTTATGAGGGGGCAACAGGCCCATGGGAGCTTGTCATCGGTCTTGAGGTGCATGCGCAGGTCATCTCTCAGTCAAAACTTTTTTCAGGAGCAGCAACCGCCTTTGGTGCTGAGCCCAACACGCAGGTTTCTTTTGTAGATGCAGCCATGCCTGGTATGCTCCCAGTGATTAACAAGATTTGTGTTGAGGAAGCTGTCCGGACCGGCCTCGGAATCAATGCAGAAATTAATCTTATATCTATTTTTGATAGGAAGAACTACTTTTATGCGGACCTTCCTTCCGGTTACCAGATCTCTCAAAATGATCGTCCCATTGTAGGGAAGGGGCATTTGGACATTGAGCTTGAGGATGGCACAACTCGACGCATTGGTATTACGCGCCTTCATCTAGAGCAGGATGCGGGCAAAAGTATTCATGACCAACATCCTGAGAAATCTTATATCGATTTGAACCGCTGTGGCGTGGCGTTGATGGAAGTTGTCTCTGAGCCAGATATGCGCAGCTCGGAAGAAGCGGCAGCGTATGTGCGTAAGCTGAGGTCGATTGTGCGCTGTCTTGGCACTTGTGATGGCAATATGGATCAGGGCAGCATGCGGGTGGATGTGAATGTGTCCGTGCGCAAGCCAGGCAGTCCTTTGGGCACGCGAGCGGAGATTAAGAATGTAAACTCCATTAAGTTTTTGGCTCAAGCCATTGATTATGAGGCGGAACGTCAGGTGGCCATTCTTGAGGATGGGGGCGAGATTCTTCAGGAAACCCGCCTGTTTGATTCTGCTAAAGGGACGACGCGTCCTATGCGGTCCAAGGAGCATGCTCATGATTATCGCTACTTTCCTGATCCTGACTTGCCGCCCTTGGTTTTAGATGCGGCGTGGGTTGAAGGAATTCGCAAAACCATGCCCGAGCTGCCGGATGCAAAAAAAGCGCGCCTGATGAAGGAGTATGAGCTTCCTGCCTATGACGCCTCCATTATTGTGGCGGAGACAGAAACAGCCGTCTATTTTGAAGCGGCCGTTAGGGCCTTGAAATCTCGTGATTCCAAGGCTGTCAAGCTTTTGGCCAACTGGTTAATTGGTGATCTGTTCGGCGCTTTGAACCGCGAGGATAAGACTTTGGACACTTGTCCTATTTCTGAGGCCCATCTTGCAGGACTCGTCAACCAGATTATAGAGGGTGTGATTTCTGGTAAGATTGCCAAGGATGTCTTTGCGCGCATGTGGGAGACAGGAAAAGATGCTGCTTCTTTGATTGAGGAACATGGGCTCAAGCAGGTCTCTGATGAGGGGGCTATTCTTTCCATTGTAGATAAAATCCTGGATGAAAATCCCAAGATGGTCGAAGACTATAAATCTGGGAAGGATAAGCTATTCGGCTTTTTCGTAGGCCAAGTTATGAAGGCTACTGAAGGTAAGGCCAGCCCTGAGGTTGTCAATAAGCTTTTGAAGTCGAAGTTGGGGTAGAAATTAAAGTTTTCCTGATTCAAGATGGAGCTTTATCTGCTTCACCATTTCATCCGGCGAAGTATTATGGTTAAAGTTTGCCACATACTGGCCATTTTTATCCATAAGATAAATAAGGGAGGAATGGTCCATTAGGTAATCCTCCTGCCCTCGGTCTTCAGCTGTACGGGCGGCATAAACGCGATAGGCTTTTACAACTTCGTCAACTTGTTGTTTCGAGCCGGTTAACCAAACAAAATCCTTATGAAAATTTTGAGCATACACCTTAAGGTGATCAACCGTATCTCGCTGAGGATCAAAGGTGATAAAGAGAGGCTGAATTTTCAGGTTGCCTCCTATCTGATTCAAAGCATTCGTCATATTATAAAGAGCCGTGGGACAGATATCAGGGCAATAGGTATACCCAAAATAAACCAGCATGGGCTTGCCCTTAAAATCCGCGTCTGTACGAAGAATGCCATTTTGATCAATAAGGTTGAAAGGGCCACCAATGGAAGGAAGGCCTTCGGAAACCGTTTGAATGTCCTTTGAAAAAGCGACTGCGCGCGACGCTTTTTGTGTTTGAATAATGCCCAAAATTCCAAAGAGCAAAATGCTAATCCCAATGGCTCCAATGGTCCAGAGGTTACGCCGTCTTCGCTCCATAGTTTCTCCCTTGTGTCATGTGGGGAAAGTATAGCACGCCAGAAAAAAACTTAAAGGAGGATATTTACCTTGTGAATTTATTTTAAAAAATCACGTTTTCTTGGCAGAAGGGGAGGGGAAGGATGGCTCTTCCGGTACAAGGCGAATCATCACTTGGCTTTTAGGAAAGGCTTTGGTGACTTCCTTTTCAACTTCGGCCGCAATGAGATCTGCTTCATGTAAGGAAAGTTTAGGATCCATAACCAGGTGAAGTTGTATAAACTGTTGAAGACCCGAGGTACGAGTTCTCAAATCTCTTACCTCTATAACCTTTGGATGAGTCTTGATAATCTTAAGGATAATGGCGCGCTCCTTATCATCCAATTCCCGATCCATGAGGACATTAAAAGCTTGGAGCATAATTTTCCAAGCACTCCAAAAAATATAAGAGCCGATGAGGATACCAAAAAGGGGATCAATGACACCCATGTCAAAGAACTGAGCTGCACTTAAGGAGACGATGACAGCACCATTAATAAGAAGATCGGATTGATAGTGGATCATATCCGCTGCGATGGCCGTTGAGCCAGTCTTCTTCACCACATGTTTTTGGAAAGAAACAAGGAAAAGTGTGATAACAATGGCAATGCCAACGACCAAAAGACCGATTCCCGTTGACTCAATAGGTTCAGGATTTGAAAAGCGGCCCATGGCTTCATGTAAAAGCCAAAGGGAAGAGGCGCCAATAAAGACGGCTTGTCCAAGCCCTGCCAAAGATTCGGCTTTTCCATGACCAAAGCGATGCTCCTTATCTGCTGGCTTTAAGGCATGATAAACCGCTATCATGTTGATGAAGGAGGCAAAGGCATCGAGAAGGGAATCAATGAGGGAGGCTTGCAAACTGATAGAATGAGTGAGCCACCACCCAAAAAGCTTAATAATAATCAAGAGAGCTGCTGTTGCGACAGAAGCATAGGTGGCAAGTCTTATAATCCTTATGTTATGTTGGCCTATTGCGTGCATAAGTCCTGAAATCTCTTTTGTTATTAAGGTACATGATTCTCCCCATTGATCAAGAGGCATATTTCATTTAATCTCTTATATCATAAATTACTTTTAATTTATTTTTAGTAAAGGGATCTAGGATATGAAAACAAAGATTATTGCTCTTTCTCTCGCTGTTGCTACGTTAACAACGGGATGCGAAAATCCAAAACAAGCTATTGGAACTGTAGGCGGAGGCGCTCTCGGAGCTTGGGCGGGTTCTACAATTGGAAAAGGCCGTGGCAACACAGTTGCAACAGCGGTTGGAGCTGTTGCAGGGGCTCTTGCGGGTGGTTACATTGGTGGCCAACTTGATAAAGCAGATAGAGAACGGGCTGAGCGGACCTATCAAGGGGCTCTTGAGAGCAGTCCTGTTGGTAAAACTTCTCAATGGAGAAATCCTGACAGTGGAAACTCTGGCTCTATTACTCCCACCCGGACCTATGAAAACAATGGGCGCTACTGTCGTGAGTTTAATCAAACGGTAAATATCGGTGGAAAAACGCAACAAGCTTATGGCACAGCTTGTCGTCAACCTGATGGTTCCTGGCAAATTGTAGGTAGCTAAAGGTCTTTTTACCCCTCACCCGCCGCTGCGCGGCGACCTCTCCCACAAGGGGAGAGGTTACAAGGGGAATTCTTATTAAGCTTGATAAAAAAGCAATAAAGAGCTTGACTTTGCTCTTTAATGACGCAAAGTTATCCACAAATCTCAAACAATTTTTTAGGATCAATGCAGCAGAAACTGGCAAGATACATCACTATTTTTTTATGCCTTGCAGCCGCCTATGGTCTTGTACTGTACTTATCTACAGATGACCTGCCTCGTCCAGAGAATGAAGCTCTTTTGTCTTCTGAGAGCAATGTAAATCAAGTAGAAACTATTGAAGAAGTCAAAGAAGGGCCCTATGACGAAACCCTTACCATCACGACTGGGGATACCCTTGCCAGTATTCTCAACCGTTTAGGTATCCCTATAAATCAGGTTCATGAGATTGTAGAGGCACTTTCTTCTGTTTATAGCCCCAAGGATTTAAAAGTCGGTCAAGAAATTTACGTTGTTTATGATGATCAAAAAGAGAGTGAGAGGTATGATCTTAAGTTTCTTCGGCTGCGCGCAGATTTTGAAAATGACATAGAGTTGGTGCGTACAGGGGAGGGCTTTTTTCAAGCAACAAAATATAAAAAGAAGCTCAAACACACCTATGTAGCGATTGAAGGAGATATTAAAGTAAGCCTTTATGCAGATGCTTTGCGGGCAGGGGCGTCTCCAAAAATGCTCTATGATATGATTAAAGCTTTTAGCTTTGATGTGGACTTCCAGCGAGATATTCAACCTGGCACGACATTTTCTCTTTTGTATGATACCTATAAGGATGAAGAATCAGGCAACGAAAGGCCTGGAGAGCTTTTGGCAGCTACGCTTGTGATAGATAACAAACCTTATGAAATCTATCGTTTTCAACCTGCGGGGAGTGTGCCTGGGTTTTATACACCCCTTGGGGAAGCGGTCCAAAAGGCGCTTTTAAAAACACCAATTGATGGAGCCCGCATTAATTCCGGATTTGGAAATCGCAAGCACCCCATCAAAGGATATACAAAAATGCATACGGGTGTAGATTTTGGAGCGCCAACGGGGACGCCTATTATGGCTGCTGGTGATGGGATTGTTGAACGTTGTGATAAGTTTGGAGGTTATGGGAATTATATCTGTATTCGTCACAATGGGAGTACAAAGACGGCCTATGCCCACCTGAGTCGCTTTGCAAAAGGGATGAAAAAGGGAGCTAAAGTTCATCAGGGTAAAGTCATTGGTTATGTGGGGGCGACAGGTCATACAACAGGCCCACATCTTCACTTTGAGTTGATTCAAAATGGGAAACATGTCAATCCGACAAAGGTCACACAATTGCCCAAAACAAAGTTGCTTGGAAAGGCTTTGCAGGAATATAAGGCTTTTAAAGATAAGGTTGAGCGTATAAAGGTGGAGGCTAAAAACGAAGGCTCAAAAGAAGAGTTGCCTTCCCCATCAAAACCTAAAACATTAGAAGAAGTTTAAGTTTACAAATATGAAACAAGCGCTTTCAAACGGCATGGTCTTGAGTGCCATTATTCTCATGGACATCTTAACAGGGATGGAATTCGATCTCTTTGTCCCCAGTTTTCCTGAACTACAAAACCACTTTAGCCTAACGCCCTCTTGGGTGGAAGCCTTATTGTCCGTCAATTTTGCAGGATATTGTCTGAGCCTTTTCTTTGTGGGAGGACTTGCAGATCATTATGGCCGGAAGCCTATCATATTGCTTGGCCTTGCGACATTTATCCTCGGCAGTATTGCTTGTTTATGGGCGCCCTCCTTTTGGGTGATGTTGAGCGGCCGCTTTCTTCAGGGCGCAGGCATAGCCGCTCCCGCAATCCTCAGCTTTTTAATTATCGCCGATGCCTATTCTCTTAAAAAGCAACAGTCCTTATTTGCCATCCTGAATGGATTGTTTAACATCTCTGCGGGGGCTGCTCCTGTCCTTGGGAGCTATATCACTCTTTATTTCCATTGGCAGGGAAATTTTACAGTCCTTCTCCTGTTAGGATTGCTGGCGTTTGTGATGACTCTTCTTTTTATTCCAGCATATAAACTACCGGAACATAAAGAAACCATTTCGTTGCGAGGATATATACCTTTGTTCCGCTCAAAACCTTTGGTATTTTTGATGGTGTTTTTTATTTTTAACTTTGTGCCCTATTGGGTCTTTGTAGGAATGTCTCCTTTACTTTACATGGAAAGCCTGAGTGTAAGCCTCGCCCATTTTGGGTATTACCAGGGAGCTTTAGCTTTTGTATATGCCGTGGGGAGCCTCTGTTTTGGCCTGATTGTTGCTCGCTATGACCAAAAGAAATTGCTCAGCGTTTCAAGTCAAATCTTTATTATTGGCTTCCTAAGCATTGGTTTGACCACTGTGCTGAACAGCGCGAATCCCCTCTTTATTACGCTCGCCTTTCTTCCTTTTATTATCGGTCAGATTATTCCTAGCACGATCCTTTATCCCCTGTGTCTCAGCCTTATGCCAAAGGCCAAGGGGCGGATAAACGCCATTCTCCAAGGAGGCCGCCTTGTTTTCTCAGCCCTCTGCCTTCAAATTGCGGGCTATTTTTACCAGGGATCCTTTCAAAATATCGGGATTATTATCGCTATTTTCATTCTTCTTACAGTTATGACCTTGTTTTTTGTCATCAAAAATCGTGAGATTATGGAATTCTCTCATGAGCAGTAGGAGTTAGTTATCTCACTTATTTGTAAGCTGACTCATTAACG
>JAKFXB010000107.1 GCA_021731585.1 Alphaproteobacteria bacterium | reverse complement strand
TATAGGCACTCATGCGACAAAGGAAATATATAATAAATATTTTAAAATATTCAATAAATAGCTTGATTGTATGGGAAAGGCATAATAGGCTTTCTCTTGTGGAGAAGAATGTGTCCATTTGTTTTTCTCTTTAGATTGATAATGGTAATTTTGGTAATAAAAGGAGTATTAATTTGAGTAAGTTATTTGTTTTGGTTTCTTGTGTTTTTGTGTTTCAATCTTCTGTACATGCGCTTCAATTTTGCAATCAAACAGATGATGATCTTCGTTATGTAACTGGATTTAGAAAAGTAGGAACATCTGAGATTTTTCGTGAGCTTAAAGTTGAAAAAATAGCTCCAGGGGGAACTCAAAAGCTAAAATTTAAAGATAGTAGAGAGGCGAGAGAGTTTCTTGAAAGAGTAGAAGAAAATAGGGAAAATCTTCTTAAAGGAAGTGCTCTTGAAGTAGTTATTCGTATAGAAAAGTTAGATGACTCAAAAAGTGAGAACTCGGTTGTATATAATGGGACCCTATGTACTTTAGAGAGCTTGGATCATCTTATTCGCTTGCATGACTTTGCACACGCAGATTTCTGCAAGGATGAAAATAATGCTTACACCTTAAAGCTAACAGGTTTACGAGATACGAGTGATTTAGTCGTCACTGAAAGTAAAGAGATTGCGGATGAATCCAGGGGCTAAGGCCGTAAGAGGATTCAAGGAGATCTCTGGATTATCAAAGGATCCCGTCACTGTATAAGAAATTGCAAACATGCCTTGCCCCTCTCCTCCATTGAGGAGAGAGCCTATGATCGGGATATTACTTAAAATGGAATTCAAAAAGCGGGCCGGGATGACGTTTCCTTTGAGGGAGAAAAGCCGCTTTTTTCGGTCAAGTTTACCATCAACGGTAAAGCCGAGGGACATGCTTTTCCCGATACCTTTTTGAACTTTAACGAACTCGTCTCCAAATTCAAAGGAACATTCAAAGCTTTCCATGGATAAGGTATGGGCACCAGAGAGAAGGTTAGCAATGCCCATAGGAGATAGAAGAGCTGCAAATTGGGCTAAAACAGGCGCTTCCAAAGCATCAAAATTCTTCATTTTAAAACTACCACTGAAAGGGCCTTGGTTTTTTCGTTGAGCTTTAATAGTAATGTAGCCCCCTTTGATCCCTTGATAAATGTCAAGATTCTTTAAAAAGATCCCAGCATCATTGGCGCGAACTTCAAGGGTTTGCCTCTCTCCTTGGGGGGCGTGAAGATCAAAAGAAATTCCTCCAGAGACTTGAGACATCTGGCCTTTGTTAGCGGTTCCTTGGCCAGCTTGGGCTGTAAAATGGACCTCTTTCCAATAGGTATCATTATCTACGATAAAAAGGTTGGCGAACCCATTGATACTATTGAAAATTCTTCCTTCTCCAAGCCTTAAGACCTCCACGTCTGCCGAAAGCTTGAGGTGTGTTGGGGGATGGTCTTGCTTTTTTGTATCATCATCTAAAAGCTTGAGAATATTTTCTAAATTGACACTTCGGCCTTTAAATCCAATTTCATAGGCGTTTTGATTGAGCTTTTGGATGTTAACTTGGGTGTCTGTAAAGGGGCCTTTAAAGTCAGAAAAACGAACTTGTTCCCATTCCCCGCTGCTATCAAATAGAACCTCTCCGAGCAAGGAATAGGTGGGGGACGTAAACCTTATAGGATTAATTTTAGAAAGTTTTTCATTTTCCATAAGAAGGATAAAAGAAATACGGCTTTCTTCGCCTGGCTTTTTTTCCCAGTCAAGAGATTGAAAGACAAGATCTGCTGCTGTGGTATCTAAATCGATAGCCACCTTATTCTGTCCCCCTGTTGTTCTTTGATAGGTCAGTTTAGTATTTGTAGGGCCTTGAGCATATTCCGTATAATCAAAACCTAATCGTTTGAAATCATCAAAGGAGGCCTTTGTGTCCACTTGAATTTCAATTTCATTAGGATTTTGATTTTTGAAATAATGGGCATAAAGGAGGGTTGAAGGAAGTTTATTTAAAACACCTTTTCCTTTAATCTCTATTTGGTCTTGAGTAAGGTTAAAAGATAAGTCTCCTTGCGTCAGCTGAGCATTAAGAGTTTTCGTGACTTGTCTCTCAAGAGAAACTTTTTGAAATTTTCCCGAGGCTGTTATTTTAACATCCTTAAATTTAAGGTCATTTATAAGGGGAAAATTCATTTTAAGATTAATACGGCCCTCTCCCTTTACTTTTTTAGGATCAACCCCTCCATAGGAGGCATATTCAAGCGGTTTATTGTCAATGATCTTAAGGACGTTAGAAAGTGAGCCTTCAGTTTCAATTTCTAAGCTTAAGGCCTCTTTCCCTGTATCGAGGCCAGAAATGAGAACGTGGCCTTTTTCCACTTCCACATAGTCTACATTTCCTGAAAAAATGGTAAAATCAAAACTTTTTTTATCAAAAGTCCCTTGAGCGGAGACATTTTGAGCGGGAGGCATGCCTTCAAGATAAGTAATTTTAGCATCTTTTCCTTTAAGGGACCCCTTCAGTTCATCAACTGAAAATCCCGTCTCTTCCTTATGGCCTTTAAGAGAAAAGATGGCCTCTGTCATAAGCCCGACATGCAGATTTTTTGTTATCCATTCACGTACGTTTGTTGCAACGTCTTGAGGCCATAAGGCTGCTATATGGTCTAGAGGGAGATCCTTCATTTCTCCTTGAAGGGTTACAGCGTCCACCCCATCAAAGAGGTTGGTGAGAAAGAAGGGAGATTTTGCCTTAATTTCACCCATAACATTGAGCTTCATCGAGTCAGAAACTAAAGCCATTTTCTTGAGTAAAAAGGCCTCTGACGTAAGAGAAAAAGAAAGGTCTCCTGATTGAAGGGGGAGGGGAAGAATCTTTGCGACAGAGAGATCAACAGAGCCTTTTCCTAAAGTTACATCGCCTTTTGCATCAATTATTTCATAAGTTTCTGGTTTAAAGGCCAAGCTTATTTTGCCATTCAGAGGAAGATCCCAACATTGTAAAAAATTTAAAAAGTCATCGAGAGTGGTTATTTCTGCTTGAGGGGAGCAGATGGAAATACCTTTGCTTTCAAATAGTTTTTCGATTGAAATATTTTTTAATTTTAGAGATGTATCAATGCGTGAAGACCCTAACTGATGGTCAAGGGTAAGGATTAAAGAGCCCTTTCCTTGATGAGGAACGATATTTATAGAAAATTCGAAACCACTATTTTCTCGTTTTAAGACAAAAGAAGTTTTTGGAAGCTGCCAAGTCTTATTTTCCTTGGAATTACTGAGCTGAATGTGGGCATCGATAATAGAAACACTGCTGAGGTCATTGAGTTTTCCTAAAGTTGCACTTGATCCACTAAGGGCAAGAAAAGGGAGAAGTTCTTCGAGTGAAAAATCTTCCTCGGGCTTATTCTTTCCTAAACCTAAGGAAAATCCTCCATTGTCCTGCTTTTCTAGAAGAATGTAGGGGTTATGAAAGCGTACCTGTTTTAAAGAAACTTCACCGATCATAAGACGGAAAAGTCTTAAAGCAATACCTACATGGTCAATCTCCAACCAGCTAGGATCTGCATCTTTTTGCAGATAAACCTTTTGAAGTTCAATTTCAAAAGGGCTTGTCCACTCTCGCCAGACAAGTTGGGTGTGTGAAATTTTTCCTTTAATGCCTACTTGAGGAATATTGAGGTTGGCTTCAATGGCAGGGGTTAAAAAATCAAGGTTAATAGGAGAGAATGAAAGCCGCACCAAGAGAAGAAAAACTATAAGAAGAATCAGCGAAAAAATAGAGCCTAAGGTATAAAAAAGAAGGCGAATGGGTCTTTTTGAAAAGAGGGCTTTTCCCATAGCTAAGAGTGGGGTAAAACTAACTAGATTCATTAAAACTCCAAAAAAAGAAAAGAGGAATATATGGGATTAGCTATAGGAGAGAGCGCGCCAGATTTCATACTTCCTACCGATGAAGGGAAGGAAGTGAGTTTGTCCACTTTAAGGGGTAAAAAAATCATTATCTACTTTTATCCTAAAGATGCTACGCCAGGTTGTACTCAAGAAGCTTGCTCCTTTCGTGATAATAACCCAAAATTTAAAGAAAAGAATACAATTATTATTGGAATTTCAAGAGATTCTATTAAGAGCCATAAAATTTTCAAGGAAAAACAAAGTCTTAACTTTATTCTGGCCTCTGATGAAGAAGGAAAAGTTTGTGAAAAATATGAGGTTTGGGTTGAAAAATCCATGTATGGACGGAAATATTTTGGTATTGAACGGGCAACTTTCTTGATTGATGAGGCAGGAATAATTACCAAAATTTGGAGAAATGTTAAAGTTCCTGGTCATGTGGAAGCTGTTTTAGAATCAGTTTAAGAAATGACCCCGGGATTATTTTCTTCAGAAAACAAGCCTAAAATTGTTGTTGTAGGCGCTGGCCTTGCTGGGTTGACTGCCGCTTATCGTTTGCAACAAACGGGTCATGATGTTCAGGTCTATGAGGCACGTCACAGACCCGGAGGAAGAATTTTGTCTGTTAAAATAGGAGAGAGTTATGGAGAATTGGGAGGAGAAAATTTCTTAGATGGGAATGAGGGTCGCTATAGTTTAAAGCTCATGAGAGAGTTAAACCTTGAAACTCTTCATTTTGAAAAACCTTTTTCTTGTATCTATACAAATGGTAAACAAACAACTTCTTTTTCAGAAATTATAGGTAAGTTTAAAAATCCCCCCAACTTATGGAAAGTAATGGAGGAAGTGGCTTCTTGTTCTACAAATCTTCAAGAAGTTATCGATAGTGTATTTAAGGAAGATCCAGAACTTCGCTCTATTTTTACGCGCGCTTTGACAACCTTTGAAGGGTCAGATCCGAAAACGCTCGATCCAAGTTGTATTGATAGCCTCTACGAGCTCTTCTTACTCTTTCAAGACCTCTCCATGGGGAATAAGGGTAAGCCAGGGGGAGTAAAACGGCTTTGCCTGAAAGGAGGAAATGCTAAATTGCCTCTTGCTCTCAGTGATAAACTTGAGCATAGGATCCAGTATGGATCTGTGCTTACAGCTGTTCGCAAGGAGCAACAAAAGATGGTTCTCACCTTTAATACGAATCAAGAGATTTCAGCAGACATTGTTCTTTTGACAATTCCGTGTTCCCTTTATCAAGATATTGAATTCGCTTCAAATGCTATTCCTAAAAAGCAACTCCTTGAAATAAGAAACGTTCAATATGGAACCAATTCTAAAATTTTATTTCCCATCACCCTAAAAGACAAGAAGTGCGAATTTATGATTTTGCCTCATTACGTGAGTTGGTTAAATAAAGATGATTCTATCATGACCTTTTATATGGGAGGTGAGCAAGGAATCCTTGATCTAAAGAACGCCAAGTCATTGTTTGATCAGGAAATTCCCTTTCTTAAAAAGGGGGCAGGGGAGATCCAAATAAATGTGAACAAGATGGAAGAAGGGAATGACCTACAACTTGTTACTTATGGGGAGGCTGTCTTTAAAAGTTGGATAAAAGATCCCTATGCAAAAGGGTCCTATTCTAATCGAGGCATAGGAAGGTCAGCCCGATTAAGTGAGATCATCACCGTAAGAGGGGAAGAGGTTCGAAACATTTTCAGACCCGTAAGAGACCAGATTTTCTTTGCAGGAGAACACACAACAACTCTGCCTGTTTTGGGTACGCTCGAAAGTGCTATTGAGTCGGGGGAACGAATGGCAAGACTTATTGAGAAGAGTCTAAAGGGCTTTGATATAAGCCTTCAATAATGTTTTGCTTTTCTTTGTGCGTCTGTAATCATTTTATTTAATTTTTGGGTCAATTCCACGATATATGACTCCTAGAAAAAGGAGGATGGCGTCCCCTACGGGATTCGAACCCGTGTTGCCGCCGTGAAAGGGCGGTGTCCTAGGCCTCTAGACGAAGGGGACAGTGAGAATTTGTTTACAATGTGTTCTTGATAAAATCAAGAGAAATAAGTTCACATCTTAAAGATAGGATTCTTATAGGTATCTTTCAACCTATTGATGCTAAATTATTTCGACAATCCCGTTGTAAAAATGAGCACCTCTAAAAACTCGGTTGCCATGCTGAACCTTTAGTCCTGAATCGAGTTCAGGACTAAAGGTTTGGGATGATAGTTTGTCCGAAAGCGTTTTTAGAGGTATTCAAGTTGCTTTATTGTTGGTGATGCCAATCGGACCATTTTTGAACTCCCCCTGCCTTACGCTGGCAAATGAAATTATAAAATTGTTCAATAAATTTTTTTCGATTTTTCAACGTTTCTGAAGTATAAGTTCCTCTTTTACTCTTCCAACTTGTTGTATTTCTCAAATCCACTGAGCCCAGAAGATATTGGCGTTTGACGATGTCTTGCAATTTAACTGTGGGAGCATTCTTCATGATATCGTACATTGTGAGCATCATGGATGTTCGCCCCTTCCCATGGCGACAATGAAAATGGAGCCATGTGTTTTCTGAGAGTGTGTCAATAAAGTTGACAAACGTGTCGACGGCTTCATCAGGAGAGATGCACTTACTTTCGATTCTGATGTTTTTATAGTCAAATCCATATTGTTTGGCAACTTCACTTTCAGGTATGACGAGTTCAGGGCGCTCTTCTAAAGAATATGTATAGATTAAACGCCGAATAAAGTGTCTTAAATCCGTATTGTTTGACTTGTAATTTAAAAAAGCTGTGGAAATTTTTTTGATATAGCCCTTACTTTGCTGGGTTCCATCAACAATAATGATATGACTTTTAATGTGACCCAACCTCTTTTTGAGATTGTCAAAGTCAATGCTTGAGCTACCTGAGGCTTGTAGTTCCCGCAACCCCTTTAAATCAACCTGTTCTGCAGAAGAGATCCTATCTTGCATCGTTCGGAAGGGAGCATTCGTATAATCATCCGTTGATACGAAATACACTAAAAAGAATAGACCTAATAAAAGGAGTATTGCTCCTCCATTTTTGATGTGTTTTAAGTCCAGGATTCTCTTCACCTTTTGCTCCATAAAAAACTATGACGACCATTTTTTTAAAGTTTCGTCCATGATTTAATATGTAAAAGACTTGAAAGAGAGGAGCAAGGGGGTTGATAATAATTGGAGCTTTTTTAATGTTTTCCTATGTCTTTTTTCATCCTTGAGTCCTCCGCACTTGGCGTGTCATAAAAATTAAAGAACTATGGAATCCTTGTTTATTTTCCAGTATACTAAGGAAAATATCATACGCAGGGATAGACCGTGAGTAAGGAAAATTTCGAGCAAATGCTCGATTATTACCAACAAGAAATGATTTATCTGCGCCGTATGGGGCGGCGCTTTGCGGAGCGGTATCCAACAATCGCAGAAAGTCTGAACCTATCGTCGGCGGGGTCAACGGACCCGCATGTGCGGCGATTGATTGAATCCTTTGCCTTTTTGACAGGACGTCTTCAAAAGGAAGTGGATAATCGGTATATCCAGTTTACGAATAACCTCTTGGAAGTCCTGTATCCTCAATTTGTAGCGCCATTCCCTTCCGCATCGGTGGCCAGTTTTCGTTTGTCTCCTCACTTAGGAAAAGCAACCTCAGGTTATAAGGTGCCTCGGGGAACAGTCCTTTTTAAAGAGGCGCAAGAGAAAAAAATCTGCCGTTTTCAAACCTCTTATCCCGTGGAACTCTGGCCCTTTGAGGTGAGTAAGGCTGAAGTTTTGAACATCGATCAAAGCCCCTTTGACCCTGTTCAACTTCAGACGCGATGGATTCTTAGAATTCGTGTGGAGCGGTATGATGGTAATATGAGTGAACTTTCACCAGAATCGCTCCGCTTTTATTTATCTGGAGATGTGATGGCAACCCATTGTCTTTATGACAGTATGTTTGCCTACCTCCCTAACCAGCATACGCCAATTTATATTCAAACCGACACGGATAAAGTGCCTCGTCAATTAAAAACTCATTCTCTTCAGACTGTTGGATTTAAGGAAGATGAAGCTTTGATTCCTTACCCTCATAAAAGCTTGGATGCTTATCGCCTGCTCCATGAATATTTTGTCTTTCCCGATAAATTTAAGTTTTTTGATATAAAAAATTTTTCAACGGAGGGGGCTACGCGCTATGTGGATATATTTATCCCTTTAGCTGATGGCAGTCGTGTCGATAAGTTTCGTATCAATAAGGATAACTTTGTTCTAGGGGCAACGCCCATTATTAACCTCTTTTCTAAAATCAGTGAGCCTATTAACCTCAACTATCAGTCTATCTCTTACCGTTTAGTGGGAGATCAACGGAATGAAGACTCAACGGAAATCCACAGCGTTTTAAAAGTTGTGGGAGCGGTTCCCGGTGGAAAGGAACCCGATATCTATGCACCTTATTTCTCTTATGATTATGAAACGGAGGAAAGCGAGAATAATCTTTATTGGTATGGCACACGGTCCCCTTCAGAAATTTCGGATGTTGTTGGGTCGGACGTTTTCCTGTCCTTTGTGGATTATAAATTCACTCCACAAAAACCAAGTAATCAGGTTGTCTATGCCTATACCTTATGCACTAATAGAGATTTAGCCACCTTTATTCCCGCTGGGGCAGAGCTTCAGGTGGATGGTGCTATCCCTCCGGTGACGATCAAGTGTATCAATCGCCCTAGCGCTGAAGTACAGCCTTCCCTCGATGGTGAGGGCCAATGGCGCTTGATTTCCCAGTTGTCTTTGAATCACCTTAGTCTTTCTGGAGAAGGGAAGGCGGCTTCAGCTTTGAGAGAACTTTTACAATTAAAGGAACTTTTACAATTATATTCTGGTTTCAATCGCAATAAACCACACCATTCAATTGCAGCTATTTCAAATGTTACTTACGAGACAGTGATGCGCCGTTATGGCGTTGATACCTGGAGAGGATTTATCCAGGGTGTCGGTATCACCTTAAGTATCAATGAGAATCCCTATGCAGGGTATGGAGGCTTTATGCTAGCTTCTGTTTTGAATCAATTTTTTTCCCTTTATGTTTCTTTTAATTCATTTACGGAATTGACTTTAATAAGTACACAAACTGACGGAGTTTGGAAACAATGGCAGGCCCACATCGGAAGTCAGCACTTACTGTAAAAGACATCTTATTGAAAGAGCCTTATCGGTTTGAGTTTCATCAAGCCATAAAGCTGTTGGAATACCTGCGTCCAAAAGCCGCTCCTTTTGGAGAAACGGTAGATCCCAATGAGGAAGTTGTCAGTGTTAAGGCCCGCATTTATTTAGAGGCTCTGTCGAGCGATATTTATTCCCTTGAAGATGGTGAAGGAGAGGGACAGGAGCAGGAGCAGGAGCAGCCGTACATCCTTAATGTTAATTTCACGGGGATTGCAGGTATTCAGGGGCCTCTTCCTTTTCCTTACACGGAAATGATAATTCAGCGGATTCGTAATGGGGATACAAGTCTCAAAGATTTCTTAGATATATTTAATCATCGCTTGGCGTCTATTCTTCACCGCATAAAAAAGCAATACTTAATTAGCCTTAATACCCATTCTCCTGAAAAAACTGATATTGCTATAGGTCTACGGTCCTTCATCGGTATTAATCAAAAAGCGTTGCGCGATCGCATGCATGTGCCGGATCGCAGTCTCTTGGATTATGCTGGGCTTTTTTGGTCGCGGCCGCATTCTGCGAGCGGACTTGAATCTCTTTTGAGGAGTTATTTTCGCATTCCGCTATGGGTTGAAAAATGTATAGGGGTGTGGCGTCCCATTCAAAAGGAACAACAGACTCGTATTGGCAAGTCAGGTCAATGGCAAATACTGGGGCAAGGAGCAGCTCTCGGGATACGTGCTTGGGATCAAGAAAATCACTTGCGCCTTCATTTGGGCCCCCTAACCTCTGAGCAGTTTGACCTTTTCATCCCTACGGGTAAAGCTTATAAGCGTTTGTGTGATCTTGCTCGGTTTTATGGTGGCCCCTTGATGGATTTTACAATTGTTTATGATGTTAAACAGCCGCCTTCAACTACCCTTGGAGAGCGCGGGTATTTAGGATGGAAATCTTGGCTTGGATCCTCCCTTTCTAAAGGAGATTCTGTAAAAATACCTGGACGAGAGAAATTTAGTCGTCCCATTTTCGTAGGCTAACTCAGTCACTGTTAATTTTTATTCCTTAATTTTCATGGTCTTATAAAAAAAGGCTCTTGCGTTTCTTTTCATCATCTTCTATGTAAAGCACTAATTAAATTTTAGTAAAATGTTTTGTATTAGAAAAATAGTATTTGTGTTAAAAAATAAGTTCGCAAAAAAATTACAGGGTTGATGTATATGAGAGAAAAAGGGACAACTTTTTCTTATTATTTAAAGTGCTGTTTTCTCGATGGAGCTGTCCGAGTCGTTGTTTATACGTCTTTGGCGCAATTTCTTCTTCAAGATGATATCTGGGCAACGGAGACAGTGGCGCCCCCTTGCGCTTCATTAGAGCGCAAATGGAATAATGAGGCGCGCCTTCGGTTAATGGCGGGACGTCAACAAAGCTTGGGGCAGGTTGGCCTGTTCGCACCTTTATTTCAGGATGCGACCTCCCTTTTATTTACAGACATTCGCTTTTTTCGCTCCACAAAACATAATTCGGAAGGCAATTTTGGACTTGCCCACCGGCAAATAGTGCCGTCTTTGGAATGGATCTTCGGAGGATATGGTTTTTTTGATAATAGGCGGTCGGAGCATCACAGGAACTTTCAACAGGGCACCTTTGGCCTAGAAGCCTTAAGTGTGCATTATGATGTTCGTGCTAATATCTATGTTCCCTTTTCTAAGTCGAAAAAAATTCACTCAAAGACAACAAAGCCTATTTTCCAGGGCCATTCGGAATATTTTAATAAGACCAAAGAATTTGCCTTGAGAGGGCTTGATTATGAAGTTGGCCGTAGTGTTCCGCACCTTGATTGTCTCAGACTTTACGTGGCTGGCTATAACTTCCAGGCGAATGGGGTTAAATCTATTAACGGTGTACGAACTCGCTTTCGTTTGGACATTAATAGGTACATAAATGTCGATGGTGAATATCAATACGACAATGTGCGCCATAGCGCGCCTTATATTGGCTTTACGGTTCGTATTCCTTTTGGGGAAGTGACTGAAAAACCGCTAACATCTCTCGAAAAGCGTATGCAAACAGATATCATTCGCGATATCGACATTGTGACGCGACCAAAGGAAGCTCCTGAACCTTCGGGACGAGAATTTATCTTTACAAAGCCTGGAGGGACAGGACTGGGTACTTTTGAAGATCCTGCAGGCGAAGAAAGAGTAGAAGTTATTGCGCAGTTATTGGAAAAACATCCCAATTTTTTGCATTATGATTTGGAAAAAGATGTTATCAAAACAGCCCCCCAAAAGTTAGAAGAATTAAGGCCTATCATTGCAGCGAAACAGCAGCCTTGGAAGCCAAAGAAGTGGCCGCCAGATGATCTTGCTCCACCACCTGTTCCAGATCAACAGCTAATTCAAGATAATGTACCTCTACCGGTTCAGCCAACCCTAGTACAACGTCCGTCAAGTGTACAAAAACCTGTGCATGAGCCGGCGCCAACTCCAGTACAAACGCCAGTAGAAGATGATGTGCCACCTCCCACTCAGCAACCTCTGAAGCCAAAGAAGTGGCCGCCAGATGATCTTGCTCCACCACCTGTTCCAGATCGACAGCTAATTCAAGATAATGTACCTCTGCCGGTTCAACCAACCCCAGTACAACGCCCGCCAAGTGAACAAAAACCTGTGCATGAGCCGGCGCCGACTCCAGTACAAACGCCAGTACAAGAGGATGTACCACCTCCCACTCAGCAACCTCTGAAGCCAAAGAAGTGGCCGCCAGATGATCTTGCTCCACCACCTGTTCCAGCTTCAGATCAACAGCTAATTCAAGATAATGTACCTCTACCGGTTCAGCCAACCCTAGTACAACGTCCGCCAAGTGAACAAAAACCTGTGCATGAGCCAGCGCCAACTCCAGTACAAACGCCAGTACAAGAGGATGTGCCGTCTCCCATTCAGCAACCTCTGAAGCCAAAGAAGTGGCCGCCAGATGATCTTGCTCCACCACCTGTTCCAGCTTCAGATCAACAGCTAATTCAAGATAATGTACCTCTACCGGTTCAGCCAACCCCAGTACAACGCCCGCCAAGTGAACAAAAACCTGTGCATGAGCCGGCGCCGACTCCAGTACAAACGCCAGTAGAAGAGGATGCACCGCCTCCCATTCAGCAACCTCAAGAGCAAGTTATTTCCTCTGAGCCAACAGCACCAATGGAAACAGAAGTCGTTAGAGCTGAGCCCACGGTAGAGCCAGTTCCCACTGAGAAGACAGAGCCGATGGAAATAGAGGTTGTTAGTACTTCAACTGTTGAAACGATACAGCCGACTCGTTTTGAGACAACAACAGCATGCAGAATAGCAGCTAATGGTGAGTTAAAAACACAATCACCATCCACTGAGACAGTCGTGCCGATGGAAACAGAAGTGGTTAGAGCTGAGTCAACGATACAGCCAGCTTCTGAGAGTCCCGCTCTACAAACAGAAGCAGATCGAGAAACGGAACGTCAAAGATTAGAAGTTGATGCAGAGCTGAAGCGTCAAGCAGCAGAAAGTGTGCGTCGTGCTGAAGAAGAAGTCAAAGTAGCTCGTCGTGTTGAGGAAGAGCAAAACCGTAAGGTTGAAGAAGCCCGCCGTATTGCAGAGGAAGCTAAAACAACTCGTAAGCTAGCAAAAGCAGAACGTCTGAGGAAAGAATCTGAGGCAGCAGAGGCAAAGCGTTTAGCGGATGAAGAAGCAGCTCGCCAAGCGGCAGAAGCAAAGCGCCTAGCAGATGAAGAAGCTGCTCGCCAAGTAGCAGAAGCAAAGCGTCTAGCGGATGAAGAAGCTGCTCGCCAGGCAGCAGAGGCATTAGCGGCTCGTGAGAAAGCTGAACGTAAGGCTGAGAAAGAACGTAAGCGTCAAGAGGAAGCTGAAGCAGAACATAAGCGCCAAGAAGAAGTTGCCCGCCAAGTAGCAGAAGCAAAGCGTCTAGCAGATGAAGAAGCTGCTCGCCAGGCAGCAGAGGCAAAGCGTTTAGCGGATGAAGAAGCAGCTCGCCAAGCGGCAGAAGCAAAGCGCCTAGCAGATGAAGAAGCTGCTCGCCAAGTAGCAGAAGCAAAGCGTCTAGCGGATGAAGAAGC
>JAKFXB010000067.1 GCA_021731585.1 Alphaproteobacteria bacterium | reverse complement strand
AACTCCAGCCCCAGCCACAGCGCCTGCTCCCGCTAAACCTGCTGTAACGCCAACGCCAGCTCCTGCTAAGCCAGTTGCAACTCCAACCCCAGCTCCCGCTAAACCTGCTGTAACGCCAACGCCAGCTCCTGCTAAGCCAGTTGCAACTCCAACCCCAGCTCCCGCTAAACCTGCTGTAACGCCAACGCCAGCTCCTGCTAAGCCAGTTGCAACGCCAGCACCAGCGCCTGCTAAGCCAGCTGTAACGCCAGCACCAGAGCCAGCTCCTGAGCCTAAAGCCCCTAGTATCACTACTAAGTATGTAGCAAATCCGCTTATAGCGCAGGGTATGCAAAACCGAAGAGGATCTATGTACGCCAAAAAAAGTAAGAAAAAAGAAGGCAAAGAGCTTCCTAAATCTTCTTCTATCCCAAGTCCATTGAGCACTGATATGGAAAAACTGTTAACTCCTGTGTCTCCGGCACCATCTTTTGCGGCATCTTCTACTGCGGCATCTTCTACTGCGGCATCTTCTACTGCGGCATCTTCTACTGCTGAAACTAGTGGCAAGGATGATAT
Source organism: Alphaproteobacteria bacterium (assembly GCA_021731585.1). Classification (GTDB taxonomy): domain Bacteria; phylum Pseudomonadota; class Alphaproteobacteria; order UBA9655; family UBA9655; genus UBA9655. Next base: position 12,933 of record JAKFXB010000067.1, on the reverse strand, counting down.
ACCAGCCTTTGTTCCACCACCACCACCACCTCCTCCTCCTGCATTTACAGCACTACCAAAAACTGTGAGCCTGCCTAATCTTAGAAACCCTGAAGATCAAAAAAATGAAGGATTTGCTGATTCTATTAAGAAAGGAAGGATACTCAGGAAAGTAGAGACTTTGTCCAATCTTTCAGGGAAGGGGGCAGCCGAGCCTGCTGAGAATCTTAGTGAGCAAACTGCACTTTTCTCGAAGGGTTTGGATAAGTTTAATTTTCATGGTAAGAAGGCTAAGACTTCAAAAGATCCAAAGCTTCCTAAACCTGCGAAAAAGTACGATCCTGATTGGGGTGATGATTGGTAATAAATCAAAAACACCTGCTCTATAAAATCGTAAAAACTTCGCTTAAGATTGAAGATTGCTGTATCCTTATACAAAGAAAACATATTTAAGTTTATTGAAATTATTGAAATTACTTGACTTTTTTCAAAAAGACTGTTATGAGGACTGAACATTTTAAGAGAGGTGTTATGGCGGAAGTTCTAATTGCTGGTCCTGTTGGTCGTATTGAAGCGCGATATCATCAAGGTAAAAATCGTAATGCCCCCATCGCTATTATTCTTCATCCTCACCCTGAACATGGGGGAACGATGAACAATAAGGTGACCTATGCCCTGTTTAGGGCTTTTGTTGAGCAAGGCTTTAACACCATGCGGTTTAATTTCCGCGGTGTGGGACGCTCTGAAGGTAAATATGATCATGGCGAGGGCGAGTTGAGTGATGCTGCGGCATGTTTGGATTGGCTTCAAGTTCAAAATCCTGAACCCCGTCAATGTTGGGTGGCTGGTTTTTCCTTTGGCGCTTGGATTTCTATGCAGCTTCTAATGCGTCGCCCGGAATTGGATGGCTTTATAGCTGTCTCTCCCCCTGCGAATTTATATGATTTTTCTTTCCTGGCTCCCTGTCCTGTTTCCGGTTTAATTCTTCAGGGGTCAAAGGACGAAATTGTTCCTAAAGAATCGGTGCAAAAACTATCCGAGCGCCTCTCTGCACAGCGAGGGCTTCACATTGATTATCGCGTGATTCCTGAAGGCGATCATTTTTTCACCCATCAAATGCCAGAGCTGATTGGTCACGTTCATGACTATTTAACGCTTGCTCTTAAACCTAGACAAAGGGTTGTGAACGGTTAGGTTCGGATTCGGCTGCAAGATCCTGAATCCCCCTCGTGTTACTTGGGGTCTCAGGATGACAAGGCTTTGTATTTATTAGAAAATGTGTCATCCTGAGGAGCTCATAGGGCGAGCTCAGGATCTTTTTAATGACGATAACGTTAAAATAGCTTAAGCAACCTGATCCTTCTCATACCTACAAATCCGACCACCCGTTAAAGGCTGAGGAACGCCTGTGGTACCTGGAAAGGTCAGAGGATAGTTTCGCAGACTTCGTACGGCTAAAAAGCCAAAGGCTTGGGCTTCAAGAGCATCTCCATCTAAGCCAATATCCGTAACTCTTTTTACCTCAACTTCTAATTTTTCACGCATCAGATTCAAAAGAGTTCCATTGTGCGCTCCACCGCCAGTCACAAGCCATAGCTTTGGTTTTTCAGGGAAGAAGGGGAGGGCCTTTTCGATAGTTCTGACGGTAAAGGCCGTTAAAGTTGCGATGGCATCTTCAAAGGGAATTTCGGTTACATCCTCAAGACATTTGTGAAATTGTTGACGGTCTAAGGCTTTGGGAGGTTTTTGTGACAGATAAGGATGGAAGAGCCAACGTCTTAGAATATCCGAATGAACCGTTCCTTTAGCCGCAATTCTTCCATCTTCATCCCAAGGAAGGCTGCAATAAGCACGCACCCAATCATCGATAAGCCCATTCCCAGGAGCTGTGTCAAAGGCAATAATGTCTTCGTCATTTTCACCAAGCCACGTCACATTGGCAACGCCGCCAATATTAAGAAAAGCGAGCGGTTTGAGAAGATCCTGAGTAAGGGCTTTATGAAATATGGGAACAAGAGGTGCACCTTGGCCGCCTTCCGCAATATCATTGAGACGAAACTGATCCACAACCGTAATTCCGGTTAGGGAAGAAAGAAGAACCCCATCTCCAATAATATGGGTTTGTCCCTTTTCTCCTCGGATTTGTGGGGGCTGGTGGAAAAGGGTTTGTCCATGAAAACCGATGAGATCAATATCTGAGGCCTGAAGTTCAGCCCGCTCAAGAAGTGCCTCCACGGCTTGGGCATGTTGCTCTGTAATGATCTTCTCTAAGAGAGCAGCCTCAGGCCCTGGCACCCGGCCATAGGCTTGAAGGATCATCGTTTTTAAAAGGTCAGGGTAAGGTTTGTGATAGGTGGGGCCGAAATGGGTTATGGTTTCGCCATCGGTTTGAAGGAGCGCTGCATCAATGCCATCGGCAGATGTCCCTGACATAAGGCCAATGACAGTAAGAGGTGGAGTTAAACCATTTTCCATTTTTGCCTTATCCATTGTCCCGTTTGTTTTTCGAGAAGGCTATTTTGTTTAAGCCGTTGATGCAAGACATCAAATTGAACTTCATCGAGATTTTGATCTTGAACCTCACAGGAAAAAACAACCCGTTTTTCTCTCGTTTGAGGATCCACCAAGGTTTGAAGACATTGGCCACAAACCCCCTTCATCATGCACTGCATGGGGGAATTGATACTCCCGATGGCAAGATGATCCATTTTTAAGATGGGTTTTAGGATTGTTTTTCTGGCGCACGCTACAGCCGCCATCATACGGTCCGATCCGATAGTGATGATTCTATCGATCATTCTTGGTGAAGACTCGGCAACTTTCAAAAGCCCCTCCAACACCGTACCTTCTATCGAAATATCTTGAGGGCGATTGGTTTTGATAAGAGGCGAAGATTCGCTGCACCAAATCACCTGATCGGCAACGGCTTCAATGTCTTCTCTTTTGAAAAGATCGGACGGTGCCTTATATCCTGCAACATAAATCACATGATTATTATTGTCTTTTAAAGCGCGTCCTATGGAAAAGAGAACCGCATTTCCAAGACCGCCTCCGATAAGGAGAATTGTTTCGGCTTGAGGTATTTCTGTGGGCACTCCTGTGGGGCCCATCAATGCCACCTTTTCATCCTCCTTCAAATATTGACAAAGAGATGAAGATCCACCCATCTCAAGGACAATAAGAGAGAGTAATCCTAACCGCGGATCAGAAGAAGCCCCCGTTAAGGCAATGGCTTCCAAGGATTGCGGTCCATAGGTTTGAAACCTAAAAAACTGCCCTGGCTTGAAATTTTTAACCGCCTGAGGCGCTTTCACAATGATTTCAATAATGGAAGACGTTAATCGATTGACGGACACGACATGGGTCGTGAGGAACTCTTTGAGGTCGACTTTTAAGGATTGAGGCGGTGATTGTATAAGTTTTTCGCAAATCTGTGGATACCCGTCCTTAGCACTTGCCATAGCCTTGACAACCTTCCCATGGTACCTGGGATCCAAATCCCCATAAATACTCACGCGATCATCATCATATCCCTGATTCGGCTGGGTTCCTGTGGCAATCAAAAGTGTCCGACAGGGATAGGTACTTCCTTCTGTTTTGAGACTTTTGATGTGCCCATAGTCATCGATTTGAATCTCTTCGACGCTTGTGTTTTCAATAAACTGAATCCTCTCCTGAAGGGCAAGATCGATTTCGTCAGGATTGAGTCGAAAAGCTGGGGAGTCCTGTAACTCTTTCCGGTAAAGAATTTGACTAGCTCCTTCAAGGGCAGAAAAGTCTCCCGTCCGAAAAGCTTTAGCATGTTCAATAAACTCGTCAGCAATCTTTTGTTCTTCCGCTGAGAGGGCAGGGGGCAAGCCGCCAAGTTCTTCTGTCCGTTTAAGGAACTTTTCGACCTGCTTGGGATAATATTTTAAGGCCTCAACGGCCGTATCCACAGCCGTCAAACCGCCTCCAATCACAACAATAGGCAAACGGATTTGAAGATTTGAAAGGGAATCTTCCAAGGCTGCTCCTGAAAGTTGAAGGTTCATCAGGAAATCAGAAGCCACACGTACACCCCGGGCAAGATTATGGGGCAGATCAAGGGTATTGGGGCGTCCTGCACCAAAACATAAAGCTAGATGATCGAAGCCCATCTCCAAAGCTTGGGGCAAGGTAAGGGTACTTCCTAGGCGTACATTATCATAGAGAGAAAAGAGGGAGCGCCGCTCAAGGAGAATTCTAACCAAGAGAAGAAAGTTCTTATCCCAGCGGTCTGTAATTCCATATTCCGCAACCCCTCCAAAGCCGGCAGGAAGGCGAGAGCCCAAAGGTTCTTTCAGATTTTTCCACTCACGGATAGGCTTGGTGAGAAGCTCTGAAGGAAGAGGTTCAATTTTTAATCCGTCAATCCCGACAACCTGGTGACCCTCATTCATCAAATAGTGGGCGAGGGTAAAACCAGCGGGGCCCATGCCAGCTACCAGCACCTTATAACCAGTTGGTTCTTTTGGAAAAGGATGCTTAAAATTCAAAGGGTTCCATCTTGATAGAAGGCTGTAAATTTCGACGCCCCAAGGAAGATTCAGCACACTCTTCAAGGTTTGAGTTTCAATGCTGGGGATGTTCACGGCCTCTTGTTTTTGAAAAATGCACGCTTTTGAGCAATCATTGCAAATTCGATAGCCCGTGGCAGCAACCATAGGATTATCAATCATAATAGTGGCAAGGGCTCCTAGGGCGTTTCCTTGAACACGTAGGGTATTCATTTCCGATATTTTTTGCTCGAGAGGACATCCCTTTGCGGACTTTGAACAGGAATCTTTTTCTTGATTATGACAGAGAATACAATAATGGGCTTGATCGAGGGCGTGCTCTTCGGAGAGAGATTTTTGTTGCACCGGCAAAAGTTCATTTGGAATAATTTTGCGCGGCAAACGAAAGAGAATTGTTGGCAGAGGTTGATATATCGTCCAGGCTGCGTATTTTTTTGCAACCTCTAGAAAATCTTCGTCCTTTGTCTCTAAAACATGCCGGGCAAACGCCAAATCCGTATAAGGCTCGTCCATTATTTGAGCAAGCTGTGCCTGAAGAGCCTTTCCATTAAATGCGAGAGCTTCCTCTTTTGTATACACTTTTGCTGCCACCCGCTGTACAAAAAGCCGCTTTGCCCGATAAAGAGGTGCCAAGACATAGTTTCGTTCTTGAAGGGCTGTAATTTCTTTTTGAAGTGAAAAAAGCTCACCCAAAAAGTCTTCCACATAAGGAGCGAGGTCGAGGATAAGGGCACTTTCCTCAAGAGACGGTAAACCTTTGTCCCGAGCAAGCTCTAAGCGGTGTGCAAGCCCTTCGTCATTCTCCTTGAGATGGCGACAAAAAACCTGATCCAATTCCCTTAATTTTAAAGGATTCAGAAGATCTTCAAAAGTGAATCCAAGGGATAAAAATGTCATTTTAACTCAAAAATCATATTCATTCGAGGAGGATACTATACTATTAATAAGACTAAGTAAAAGGCTAACCTGAGTTGGATAAGAACTCTATTTTTATGTTTAGAAACAGAAAGTTATCGTCATTGCGAGGAGTGAAGCGACGCGGCAATCTATTATAAGAAACAAGGCAGATACTATAGTAGTTAATTATTGAGTTAAGAAGTTAACAAAAAATGGATTGCCACACCTTGCTTACGCAAGGTTCGCAATGACGAGTATTGTGATAATAAAAACAACATTCCCTTGATCCACACCCCTCATTCATTCTACTATCACCTCATTCTCTAAAATAATTGGTTACAAAAATGCTCAAAAATATGACTCAGCTTCAAGCCATACTCTTTTCATGCTTGGGCAGCGCTTTGATTGGCTCGTCGGCCATTTTTGTGCGCTTGTCTGATTTAGGGCCTCTTACCACCGGTTTTTATCGGATGCTTTTTGCTCTTCCTCTTTTAGGCATTTGGGTGATGTGGGAGCGTCACGAAGAGATGATTCCCTCTGTTTTTCCAATTAAACATAGGGGGCTTCTTTTTCTAGCAGGAGTTCTTTTTGCCCTGGACCTTGCCTTATGGAATTGGTCCATTGATTACACAACCATTGTGAATTCGACTCTTTTTAATAACACAGCCGCTTTCTTTGTGCCCCTTATCATGTGGGTTGGATTTAGTCAAAAACCAACCCTTCACTATAGCCTTGCCGCTCTTATTGGTTTTGTGGGCTGTATGTGTCTTGTGGGAGAAAGTTTTTCTGTTAGTTGTACCAACCTTCTTGGGGATTTGGTGGCCCTTCTTTCTGGTTTTGCTGTTGCTCTTTACCTTGTGGCCTTAAAATTTATCCGTGCTGATACGGCAACTGGTTTTATCATGTTTTGGACTGGTTTTGTGGCCGTCCTTTTTCTATTCTTTCTGGCCTATCTTTTTGGCGAAGCTCGATCACCCCTGAGCTTAAAGGATATCATCAGTGTTTTCGGGCAGGCAATTCTTGTCCATACCCTGGGGCAAAGTCTGCTCGCCTATTCCATAGGAAAAATTCCGGCCAACTATACAGCTGTTATTCTCTTTTTGGCTCCCGTCACTGGCGCCATTCTTGGTTGGATGATTTATGATGAAGCCCTCAACACTATTAAAATTATTGGAATGGTACTTGTTATGGTCAGTATTGTAGCTGTAAAGTCAAAATCATAATGCCAATTTTCTAATCCTACATTTATTAGATCGCAAAAAATCTCTTAATTCAAGAAAGGCAATTAGCTATTTTGAATTTTTAAAAAGCGGTCCCTTGCTGTTTCATTTTTTTCTCAGGGGGGCAACTATATTTTTTTGAAAAGGAAGTTGTTACCCCTAAAAATGCAGGACTTTTAGCAAGTTCTAAGTGCTTTTCTGCCCAAGCAATATAAAGGTCTACCACTTCTTGGTTAGAGATTTTTTCGGGCAAGCAAATGTCAATGAACTCCTGCTCTACATCCACAATGTTGCGATAGAATTGAGCTGCATTGGCAGCGCTAATGATAAAGCCGTAACAAAAATTTTGCTTAGCAGGAGATTTATCCTTACAGGCCAGCAAAAGTTCCTGGTTGGTAACGCTGTCGCCATAAAGCGGCGCTGTAAAACAAAATACGCACAAAAATAGGACAAACTTTTTCATGGAGCTCCCTCAATTGTTTTTTTGATTATGTCTAATTTTTCTTAAAGAATAAAGAAATATCTTCCTGAATCTCTTTTACAAACTCTTTGCTTTCTTGGAGAAGCTGGTATATTGAGAGATAAAATAATCACAGCCAGCCTGGAGTATGAATGTCTAAAGAAGATCTTATGGAATTTAGTGGAACAATTTTAGAATTGCTTCCCAATGCAACTTTCCGTGTACAACTTGAAAATGGCCACATGGTCCTTGCCCATACATCGGGCAGAATGCGCAAAAACCGAATCCGTGTCCTTGCAGGAGATAAGGTGACTGTTGAAATGACCCCCTATGACCTGACAAAAGGGCGGATCACCTTTCGTCATAAATAATGACATTTATCCTTGCCTCTTCCTCTCCCCGTCGCAAAGAATTGCTGGAATCCATTGGGATTGTTCCCGATCAAATTCTTGGGCCCCATGTGGATGAAACACCCTTAAAAGGGGAGAGTATTAAAACTTATGTCCAGCGCATTGCCCTTTTAAAGGCTTATGCCATCCATGCCCAAAATCCCGCGGCTTATGTACTTGCAGCCGACACTGCCGTTGAGGCCCGACGTCAAATTTTTCTCAAAGCAGAAACCTCCATAGATGCCCGAAAAATGCTGGAATTATTTTCCGGGCGTCGCCACCGGGTCTATACAGCCATTTGTGGTATATCTCCAGAAGGAAAGGAAGCGTCACGTCTTGTGATAACTCGCCTTACATTTAAACGCCTCACTCTTCATGAAATCGATGCCTATGTGGCAACCGGTGAATGGGAAGGAAAAGCGGGGGCTTATTCCATTCAAGGAAGGGCGGCTAAATTCGTGAAATTTATCTCTGGCTCCTATACAAATGTTGTGGGCTTGCCTCTTTATGAAACTGACTGTCTGCTGAAGGGAATCGGCTTTCGTGGCTGAGGTTTTCTATACGGTTTCGGAAAATCTCCATCGTATTGCGCGCCTTGAAGAGGGCCGTGTTGTCTCTTTAGATTTTGAACTTCAAGACAAACCTCTTTCCCTTTTAGGGGGCATTTATGGTGGCCGCGTTGTGGAAGTTCAAAAACCGTTGCATGTGGCTTTTGTTGAGATTGGCCTTTCAAAGCCAGGAATGCTTCCTCTCAAAGAAGGAGATCTGCCGCCTTTAAGGCACGGTGATCGAGTGTTGGTGCAAGTTAGCCGTACGGAAAATCCCCTTGAAAATAAAGGCGTTCGTTTAACCCGCCTGATTACCTTATCTTTAGGCAACCTGCTTTACACTCCCTTTAAATCAGGGTTAAGCCTTTCTAAGCGTCTTGGAAATCGTCAGGTTTTTAAAGACCTTTTGACTTTGGAGCCAGGGGAGGGGGTTATCCTGCGTCATAACGCCCATCCGGAAGAGAATTTTCAACAAAACCTGACCCAATTACGGGAGGAATGGAAAGAGATTCAAAGGAAAATAGAGGGGCCGCCTCCAACCCTTTTAGAGCGAGCTATGCGTTCTCTGACGCCCTCCGATCACTTCACGCGCGTAAAGACCTTTGACGATCGCTGTGAAGACGCCTGGGAGAGCCTTTCTTCTCCAGAAATTCCTCTTCCAAAAGGAGGCAACATATATATTGAAGAAACCCATGGTTTGACAGTGATTGATGTCAATAGTCAGGGAGCTCTCTATTATGCCTTGCCTTTTAATCGTATGGCCATTGAAGAAGCTTTTCGCCAAATTACTTTGCGAGAGCTGGGCGGTAAAATTGTGATTGATTTGATTCGTCCCCCTCAAGATATCAATCCTTGCCTAAAAGGACTGACCGTGCCTACAGGTACGGAAATCTGGGGACTATCGCTTATGGGACTTCTTGAGTTGACACGACAGCGAAAACGGCTTTCGCTCCCCCAAAGATTAAAACTTCAACTTAACTAAGGTGATTTGTTATGAGCTCCATTTGCCCCCTATGCCGAAAGCCCACTGTTTTCGAGTATCGCCCTTTTTGCTCAAAGCGTTGTGCTGACATTGATTTAGCCCGTTGGTTCCGCGGGGATTATAAAATTCCCGGAGAAGAGAGCGAAAAAGAAGAAGAAAATACTGAAGAAGAGTAATTGTCTTTGCACATGATCCTGAGTCCCTTTCGCTACGCTCAAGGTCTCAGGATGACAACTCTTTGTGTTTAAACATAAAATTTGTGTCATCCTGAGACCCCGAGTTACACGAGGGGGACTCAAGATCTGATGGCAAGAAGTAACTTTATAAAATCTTAACTTATTCTCCTGTATGCTAATAATTGAAAAAGCCTATTCTTTTAATGTGCACGGAGTTTATGTATGGGGAGGAAAGACAGGCTTCTCATTGTTGATGATGAAGTCGAAATATGCGAGCTTCTGAAAGAAGTTGGTGAACAGTGTGGGTATGAGGTAGCCTACCTTACCTCTGGAGCTGAATTTTACAAAGCTGTTCAAGAAATTAATCCCACATTTATTATTTTAGACCTCAACATTCCTGATCATGATGGTATTGAGCTATTACGCTATTTAGCCCAACATAATTCTATCGCCACCATTGTCCTTCAAAGCGGTCAGGATGAAAAAATCCTTTCTATCAGTACAAAATTAGGGCAGGAGATGGGACTCTCTATGGAGCGGTATTTTCAAAAACCCTTGAAGCTCAGTGAAATAAGAACCCTTCTCATAAAAGCTAAGGGAAGAGCCTCTCATTTTTCAATAGATTTTTTAAAAGATGCCATTGAATCTGGAAACCTCGTCCTTCACTATCAACCCAAGGTGTCTTTTAAGACAAAGAAGATTATTGGTTTGGAAGCTCTCGTTCGCCTTAATATTCAAGGACATTTGATCCCTCCCGATTCTTTCATTCCATTGGCGGAAGAAACCAATCTCATTCGTCCCTTAAGTCAACTGATCTTTCAGCAGGCTTTTAAAGATTTTGTGGAGTTTTTAAAAATAATTCCAGAACTTATTCTTTCTATAAATATGTCTCCAAAAACCCTTGATGATCTTCTTCTTCCTGATGAATTTTCTAAATTAGCTCAGAAAGCAAATATAAATTCCAATCAAATTTGCCTTGAAATTACAGAAAACGCCTTTATAGAAAAACGCCCCTTGATTGCAGATATCATTACCCGCTTTCGAATTAAGGGGTTTGTGCTTTCTATCGATGATTTTGGAACGGGGTATGCTTCTTTAAGTGAGCTTTATAACTTGCCTTTTAACGAATTGAAAATCGACAAGTCGTTTGTTCTTGAAATTGAAAGTAATTTTGAAGCGAAAGCGATTGCTCAATCTGTCATTTTACTCGCTCATAACCTAGGGTTGAGTGTCACTGCAGAAGGGGTTGAAACAAAAGGAGCCTGGGATGTTTTGAATCAATATGGATGTGATATTGCTCAAGGTTTTTATATCAGCAAACCTTTGGAAAAAAATATTTTAAAAGAGTGGCTCACTCAATATAAGAATGGCTTCATTCTCCCATGATAAATCCAAACACCCTCAATATCCACAATCATAAATATATGAAAACGGCCGTAAATATCATGGGTGCACTATGCATTCTCATTGGTCTTTTTACCATGGTGATGTGGAAAATTCATAAAATTGAATTTTTATATTTTACAACCACGACCATGTTTTTTAATACCGCCTTGTGTTTTGCCCTATCGGGAGTTGCTCTTATATTCCTTGAAACGCGCTTTTCCTTTGTCGCCAAAATTTTGGGGATGATCGTTCTCCTGTTTTCAATAGCCGTTCTTTCTCAGGATTTATTTCATTTAAGTTTAGGCCTCGATCAATTATTTACGGACTTTTATTATCCCATACCCGAAGTGATTCCAGGCCGGATGGCTATACAAACTTCTGTTAACTTTATTTTTTCAGGTGCGGCTCTTGCTATTCTGGCCGGTAAAAATTTAACTCGCCTTAAAATTCTTGTGGGACTTATTTTGGGCTCACTTGTGCTTGTGATAAGTCTTATGGCTACTTTTGGATATTTTTTGAATTTAGCTCAATCCTATGGCTGGCAGATAATTAATCCTATTGCTATTAACACAGCCATTACTTTTCTATTTCTTGGATCAGGCCTCGTTCTTTATGCTATTTGGAAAAGCATTCACATAAGAATTCCCATTGTGGATTATAGCCATTACATCATTTTTATTTCTGTTGTTTTTGGAGCATTTCTCTTATATCAAGCGCTGTTGAGTCAAGCGCGTACAACGATTGAAACGATGAGTAATAATTATGGACAAGATTTTATTGCAAAAAACACGATTTTTCTTCCCGAAATTACTTTTTCTATTGGAATTTTACTTGCTTTTTTACTTGCATTATCTTTTCGCTCTAATCTTATTGCCTATAATAGAACCAAGGAGCTCCAGAAGATTCAGGCTAACCTTTTGATGGCTCAAGAAATTGCTAATTTAGGAGGATGGGTATGGGATTTAAGTGAAAATAAGATTAATTTTTCTCCCCAAGCTCTAAAACTATTAGGGCTTGATATTAATCAAAAAGCTCTTCCTGCCGATCAGTTTTTTCATTTTGTCCATCCTAATGAAACAGAGACTCTTAAAAATGCCATCACTTCAATGAAAAGCGGCCGCTCAGGGTATTCAGAGATTTACACTTTTATTCGCCCTGATAAGGAAAGTCGACAAATTCGTTTTGTCGCTGAAGTTAGTGCCTTTTTTAATCATTTTCCCATAGAAATTTCGGGGATTTTACAAGATGTCACTAAATTAAAAATTTTAGAGGAAGAGTTGCATCAATCTCAGAAATTAGAGCTTATTGGTCAATTAACGGGCGGAATCGCTCATGATTTCAATAATATCCTTATGGTTATTCAAGGAAATTTAGAGTTGCTTTCCTTTATGATGGATGAAGAAAGCAAGGAATACAAAAAAATTGAAACGGCTTTAACTGCCTGCACGCGGGGGTCGGCTTTAACAAAGCGTCTTTTAGCCTTTGCTCGACAGAAAACCCTTAATCCAGAAGTCTTTGATATTAAAACCTATATGGAAAATTTTTCCCATATTCTACAACCAACCTTAGGTGAATCTATTGAGAATTCTGTTGAGATTGCGCCTATCCTAGCTAAGATAAAAGTTGACCCTAATCAATTAGAAAGCGCTCTTTTAAACCTTATTATAAATGCGCGAGATGCGATGGGGCAGGTGGGGAAACTTAAGATAAAAGTGGATAACATCTCCTCTGAGCAAACGAAACCTATGAAAAAGGATAAAGTCCCTTTTGGATCTTATGTACGTATATCAATAAATGATTCAGGATCAGGAATACCTCCTGAAGTTATGAAACATATCTTTGACCCCTTCTTTACAACTAAACCGCCGAACAAGGGAACGGGCCTCGGGTTAAGTATGGTGAAAAGTTTTGTCGAACAATCACAAGGATATATAACTCTTTCCAGTGATGTTGGTGTAGGGACAACGATTGATTTATACTTCCCCACTTTTACCCGTGAAGAGGAGCAAGCTCTTGAAGATCGGGCAGCAACAAAGAAAGATTTCCTTAAAGGCGGCGAGACAATCCTTGTGACTGAAGATGAAGAGGAGGTCAGGGCCACTGCGGTTGAGTTCCTTAAAACCCTTGGATACACCGTGTTAGAAGCTGAAAATGGTGATGAGGGCTATAAAATCTTAAGGAAAAGCAAAAAAATTGATTTTCTTTTCACCGATGTGGTGATGCCAGGAAGTTTGAGCGGGGCAACTCTTGGAGAAAAAGCGAAAAAGCTATATCCCCACATTAAGATTTTGTATACCTCCGGCTATCCAGAAAAAGTAAAAGGAAACGGGCATATTTTATCTCCCTTAATTATAAAAC
>JAKFXB010000043.1 GCA_021731585.1 Alphaproteobacteria bacterium | reverse complement strand
GAACACAATATGCTCTATAAGTTCATAAATTGAACTGGTCTCGCATTTTATTCGGTCGAATTCCCCTGAAAATCCAAAGACCGGAAGTGCAGATTTATTAGAAAAAATTCCAATGACACTTCGTGCCAACCACATTCCAGCAATAATAGAACTTTCTTCACTTTTTGTTTTTATAGATGATCGGATATCATTGATCGTTAGTTTCATGCGACAGCCCTTTGAAAATCAGTTACTTTTGTTTTTCCAAATCCAAATCTATGGTCTCGTAATTCTTCAAATTTATAGGCCTTCCATTCGGGAAGTTTTCTTGCTGATTCAACTAATTCAGTCATACTGTCAACAAGTTCACAGCCATGTACAGTTAACTTTGCGTGTTTTCTAATTTCACTTATTCCACGAATTGTTTCATCCAAAGTTTCTGCTAAGGTATGGAGAAAGTCTTTATTTTCTGTCAAACGATACAATGTCATAAAGGTTCGAGAAATTCTTGCAGATACATACGTTGCATGGAAAACTCCCACCATTGGTCTTGGATCTGGTCTCAAAGGAGATATAAACCGCTCACTTGAGGAATTTAGAATTAGAGGATCAATCGACATTAAGCAATTAAGATGGATGTGGGATGCTTCGTGTATTACATGCTCTAAAAAATACAATAGTGGGTTAACAGCTTCATGTGGTGATCTAATAAGCATTGCACCAAGTATTCGAACATCTGTAAGCCCTCTAGTTACCTTGCCACGAAATAGTTTTATGACTCTAACTTGTTCTTGAATCTCGTCAAACATATCTGGGTCATATCTAGCAATCATAGTAAGGGCTGCATTAAGTATGTTTGTTGCAAGAGTTAGCTCAGAGCCTAAGATTGGCTCTATTTTAGCCTCTTTTCCCAAATCTTGATTTGTTAATCTTTTCGCTTCGATTACAATAAATTTTTCCCATTCAGAGTCACTTAGGGAAGATATTGAAATCCACTCATTTTCATCAGGATCTGTACAAATTGCATCAATTAGTTTTAGTAAAGATGTTCTTACCTGAATTGGATCTTGAAGTCGCATTGCAGCTTGGAGAAGATGGTGAAGATAATGTATTTCTGGTAAAAGGCGATTAACTTTTGATATTTTTGATAGTGCTAAATCTATACGTTTATCTCGAAAATTAAGTTTATCAGAACATTCATTAATAAGGTAATTAATGCTTTTTCTTATTCGATCTGATTGTCTTTCACGAGCGTGCTTTGCTGCCGATTTATTCGGATTAATATTGTATACGTTCATAGGATCTCCTCAAAAATTAAGGGCGAAATATAAATTAAATATATTGCGCCCTATTTAATTATGTGTTTATGGAACCATAGAATATTCTATGGTAGCGAGCGCAGTGTCGAATACTGCTTCGTCTTCTAATGTAAAGACAATGCCTTTTTGACCAGAAGTCATTTTTTTTGATTTACTCATTTAAGTTATCCTTATTAGTAGTTGTTAAAAAGTAGGTTGTTCATACGTTACTCACGAGGTTTAAAAAATTAATGAACAACCTGAATCTGAATTTTATAGAAATAAAAAAGTTAAGCTATGCGGGAAATCTTCTTAAGAACAGAACTAAGGAAAATATACTTAGTCGGACGAATGAACTGAAATTCCGGCTTACTATCCAATACATTTCCTCCCATGACACCGTCAATCGGGTTTTTCAAAGTATCGGAGTTAAGCCTTTGCATCTTCAGAATGGGTGCGCAGATGATTACGGAGCCTAAGGTAGCGCTCGATATCAGGATGTCCTTCTTGGAAGACATGGACGTTAAAACATCGTTTCCCATCTCTAGTTTTTATGAAAAAACGGCGTCCCAGCATGCCAAATTCACCTCTTACGGTATACCCTAACCTTTCAAAAGCAGGAGTCAGCTTGTCCACATCCTCAATTGTTTCCACTACAGGAAGGATGTCAATGATGGGTTTGGCCACGATGCCTGGAATGGGAGTACTGCCAATGTGGTGAATTTCGAGAAGATTTTTTCCAAAAGTCTCCTTTAGAGCCCTTGCTTCATGCTGAAAATTTTTTCCCCACTCAGGTGTGTAGAGATGAAGTTCAATGACATTTTTCCTGAGACTATAAAATCGCTCCTTTCATAATCCTTTTTTAAAAAGGCAATATGGTCCGAGCGGTAGCGTTCAACTTCTTCCCGAGGAGCTTTATAGTGTAGGATAGCAAGATACATATCTTAGACGGATTTAATCCAGTCAATGAGAGCAGCTTTTGATTGTACGCCTACTTTTGTTCCTACCATTTTTCCATCCTTAAATATCATAAGAGTGGGGATGGAACGAACGCCCAAAAGGGCAGGTGTTTCAGGATTTTCATCAATATTCAATTTGGAAATTACAGCCGTGTCTCCTAATTCTTCCGCTACTTCTTCTAAAATAGGAGCAATCATACGACAGGGGCCGCACCATTCTGCCCAAAAGTCAACGAGAACAGGTTTGTCAGACTTCATAACATCTGAATTAAAATTTTGGTCGGTAATTTTTAAAATACCCATAGTTTGAGTCCCTTATATTTGAGTTTTGATTTTGTAAGTGTAAGACTTTGTTTGATGATCGTCAATTCTACTCTTTGTCTTTCAAATTTTGGGGACGTTAATTTTTCTTATTTTATTGTTTAATTGTGAATTCTTGAAGTCAAAAAAAACCCCGCAATTGCGGGGTTTTTTATCGAAACCTTCAGCTGTTAATTGCTGGCAGGAGCTGGTGCTGGCTTAGGTGTTGGTTCAGGAACTGGCGCAGGAGTTGGTTCAGGAGCCGGAGCTGGTTCAGGAGTTACCTCTGGAGCTACCTCTGGAGCAGGAGCTTCTTCTTTTTTTGGTCCACAAGCTGTAAGAGTGAACGCACATGCTGCTACAGCAAGGGTTGTGTATAGTGTTGACTTCATTTTATTCCTCATAATTTAGAGTTGCCGGATACTCTTTCATCGTTATCTGTTAGTAGGTTTTAACCGGACAGACTTGATTTTGCCATAAAATTTAACTAATTGCAATCAGGGAAAGATTATCTGCCTGTATTTCTTGAATGTCTTCGGCTATAAATCGCCGCCGGCTTGAAAAATTGCCACTGAATGTATCGCATTTTATGTCATGAAAAGAGGCAAGGCCTGCTCTCAACAATTGATGATGGATGTAATGAGGAAGATTAAAATAATGATGCCCTTTCTTTTTTGAAGGATAAAAATATTCTTCATACACTTCACCCATTAAGTCGGGAAATTCCGGACCAACTTCATAGTATTGTTGCTGAATGGTAGGACCGAGGCTGGCATGGATATGTCTGCGTTTAGCGCCAAGGTTTTCCATTTCGTTGATTGTGGCTTGAAGAATGCCAGCTCTTGCTCCGCGCCAGCCTGCATGACATGCTCCTATAACTTGAACTTTCGGATCATAGAAGAGCACAGGGCCACAATCGGCTGTCATAATTCCAAGGTGGAGTCCTTTAACATTTGTTACCAGGCCATCGCCTTCAAGTTTTTTGATGCCTGCCGCCATTACAGGGTAGACTTTTGTTCCATGCACTTGCTTAAGAATGGCTAGTGGAGACGGATAATCTTCAGGCTTCATCTTGATAAAACTGTGTTTAAGAGAAGGAAATTTAGAAAGATGGGGACATTTTAAAAGCATAGGTCAAATCCAGAAGGGTGGGGGATAAGAGGTGAAAAAAATGCACTTGCTTTGAAAAGTGTACCCATTTGTTGCGGATGAGTCAAACGGGTAAGGGCTGCATTTAAAGAGGCGTTCTGTGAGGGGTTTTTATTTTTCAGAAATTCTATTCTCAAATCAACCCCCAGATTTTTTAAAAACTGTCCTTGAGGGCAAGGACCTAAAACACCAAGGTTATAAGAAAGGGCGATTTCCTTGAGTTTGAAAAAGTTTACATGACATGTCAAGTCAGACTGTCCAATCTGGTGGAGAGGGGAGGAAGAGTCAGCTTTGTAGAGAGCCTGGAGTGTATCCCCACTGCCGCCTTCATAGCCATAATCTATGCATAAGAAAACGCCCCCACAAATTTGAAGGCGTTTACATATGGCATGGAAGAGAGCTTCTGTTTGAGGGCTTTCTTCCCATATTTCATCGGGGCCAACTTCTTTTCGTCTTTCAATGTCTTGAAACACAAGCTTGCCGTCTTCACACGCAATGCAGCGCTCAAAGACAATGTTCCTCTTTCGTTTAAACAAATTTGTGGGAAGAGCATCAAAAAACTCATTGGCAATAATGATTAAAGGATTTTGACCCTTCGGAAGTTCTTCAAAGTTTTTGAGCCAGGTAAAAGGAAAAGAGATAGTGGCTTTTTGTTGGTTTTTTAAGGGAGGGCTTGTTTCTACAAGGTATATTTCTAAAGCCTGATAAAAGGAAGGCTCTAATTTGGCTGTTCTTAAGAAGTCAGCTAAAAGAGTCCCTTTTCCAGGTCCTAGTTCAACTAAAGTTAGGCTTTGTGGCTTTTTGATCCGGTGAAAATAATCAACAGCCCAGGCGCCGATGAGTTCGCCAAAAACTTGGCTGATTTCAGGAGAGGTTGTGAAATCGTGGCCCACAGCTTCTTGGCGTCGATAATAACCATACCTTGGATGTTGCAAAGCCACTTCCATAAATTGGCTTTGGGAAAGAGGGCCTTTTTCTTGAATGAATTGAATAAGGTGGGAGTTAAGCATTCTCTTTCCGTAGAAGAGCCCGTAGGATTAAGAAAACTCCGAAAATAAGAACCGGAAAGGAGAGAAGTTGGCCCATGGTCAGTCCTCCTTGGAAATACCCAAGGAAGGCATCGGCTTCACGGTAGCACTCAGCTATAATGCGCCCAATACCATAACCTGCAAGAAAAATTCCCGTGAGAAATCCTCGGCGATGAGGCCAACGCGTATAGAAGGCCCCATAAGCAAGAAAAAGGAAAAGTACAACTCCTTCTAAAAAGGCCTCAAAAAGTTGGCTGGGATAGCGCGGGAGAGGGCCGCCACTAGGGAAGATTATTCCCCAAGGAGAATCTGTTATACGGCCATAAAGCTCTCCGTTGATGAAGTTGGCAAGACGCCCAAAGAAAAGGCCGATGGGCACGCCGCAGCAGGCGAGGTCTGAGAAATTAAGAAAATAAATCCCGCGGCGATAAGCATAAATAGCTGTTGCCACGACAACCCCTAAAAGGCCGCCGTGAAAAGCCATCCCTCCCTTCCAGACTTCAAAGATTTCTGTAGGGTTGGCGAGGTATTTCCCAGGATTGTAGAAGAGAATATAGCCCAGGCGTCCTCCTAAAATAACACCGACAATGGCCCAGGCAAGAAAATCATCGATCATTTTTTTGTCAACCAAGGGAAACTTTTTGGTTAACAATAAACTATATTGCCACCATCCGAGAATGCCAGCAACGTAAGCCAGTCCATACCAATGGATGGCCAAGGGACCAAGGTGAAAGGCAACGGGATCAATCTGAGGAAAGGGCATGGGTGAATCCTTTGTGCATCGTTTGAGTTAAGGAAATTAAATATTTCTCAATTCTAGATGAATTCGTTTGGTAACAGCTGCTTTCTCTAGGCTTTTTAGGGCGACGCTGGTATTATTTGGATCCAAAAGGCGATCATTCGCTCTTCATGCGAAAATGTAGAGCCCTTACTGCCCAGGTAGCTCCGAACTCACTAACTGTAAGGCTTCGCTATAGACTTTAAAAATGTAGTCTTGCGTTTTACCGCCTTCCTCTCCATGTTCCAAAACGAGCTTTGTTAGTTCAATGGCCGCTTGTTGCTGTATTTTCAAAACCTCTGCTATCATGTCCATTGACTCAATGTTATCTTCAATCCAATCTTGCATGTCATCTAGGGGTATATTGCTGCCTTTCATTTTCTTTCTCCTTTTTTAGATGCTTAATTTTAGAAAAATATTATCAAGTTATATATTTGCGTGTCTATCTTATTTTTTTGGAAAATCCAGTTTTCAACAACGTCATTTAGTTAAAAAAGTGACGTGCAAGCCATCCAAGGGCAATTAAAAATTAATAATTTTGTTTGAAAACATCATCTTCCATCCAAGAAATAGTATTTTCTAGGAGAATATGGGTGCCTTCGTTAAAGGCAGCTATGATTCCTTCCATGGTAACGGCGCAAAGAGGGACTTTTTCTTCAAACACGCGTGAGGTGATTACCTTGCGCTCTCTTAAATTGAGCAGCTTAAACCTTATCCTGAGGGTGGCTTCGGCTTGAGTTGTGTCCATGTTGTGGACTGAAAAATCCTGTATTTCCGTATGAAGAACGTATTTTGTTTGAAGACCCGTTTTTATGCGGTTGACGTAAATCCCCCCCCATCTTTGGCTGAGTCCCTCAAGGAGAGCTTCCTGAAACACATTAGGAAGGCGGTCGGGCCAACTGGCGTCGGCAAAGTATTCCCTTTGATAAGAAGAAGGCGTAAGGGCAATACGGTTCGTATTTAAGCTGGCTTCGGATAAGGGCATATCAATGGCGATCGACTCAGTGAGGAGGTTTGACTGCTCAAAGGAACCGCTTTGAAGGGTATATAAGGGAAGAGGCTCAGATGTCTCTAAAAGAGCGCAAGAGGTGAGGGTAAAGCTAAAAAGGATCAAACTTATATATTTCATGATTAGAAATTACCAGAAAACCAAAACGCCGTCGAGAGGTCAATGACGGGGTTTTAGTGGATTTTTATAAAAACTTCCCTAAGGTGAACTGACGTACTGACAATACTGACAGATTTAAATCGTAAATACCAAGCATAAACAACGTCTCATATATGGACGAGAAAAATGCATAACTCAGCTCTGCAGAAAATATAACATATGCATTTTTACTTGTTATTTCTGCTTAAGAATTGTAAGACAAAGATATGAGTAAGAATGAAAAATTAAATAATGTGTCAGATGTAAGGATTTCAAGGCGTAAATTTTTGATAGCCGCCTCTTCCTTTGTTGCTGTTGCAGCCACTCCTACTTTTGTGGCCTCTAGTTTATCCACACTTCGCCCTCAGTTTTCTTCAAGAAAACTCTCTCTTTATAATATTCATACGGGTGAAGACTTTGAGGGGATGTATTGGCGAGAAGGCCAGTATGATGCAAAGGCCCTTAAACGGCTGACTTATCTGTTAAGAGACCGGCGCAATAATTTAGAACATCCTATGGATGCAAAATTGTTTGATCTTATGCACAAACTTCAGTCAACTCTTGGTGTTAAAGAGCCTTATCAAGTGATTTGTGGTTATCGCTCTCAGCAAACCAATAAGGCCCTTCACAAGAAAAGCAAAGGTGTTGCAAAAAATAGTTTGCATGTGCAAGGAAAGGCCATTGATGTCTGTCTGAAGCATACATCCTTAAAGGAGCTTTGCCAGGCAGCCCGTTCCTTGAAGGCAGGTGGTGTGGGTTACTATCCTAAATCAAACTTTGTTCACTTAGATATTCGCCCAAAGCCTGCCTTTTGGAGCTAAGTGTATCAAAAAGATTCATCATAAATGTAAAATTTTGATAAAACTGTTGAAAGTTTTTTAAAATGGGTGTAGCTTTATAAGATTAGACTCGTAAGTCTTTGAATAACAATAAATAAATTAGCAGAGGAGTGTTTTATGAAATCAACTATATCTCCTTTTTCCTCTCAGAAAAAAATCCTTTCTGATCCTTTAAGGGTTCAACTTGCTGCGGCCTATCGCATTTTGGCGATGCTAAAAATGGATGATCTCACCTATACCCACCTTTCCGCGCGGCACCCTGAAGAAGACGTCTACTATATTTATCCCTTTGGTCTTTTGTTTGAAGAAGTGACGGCCTCCAGTCTTTTGCGTGTTTCTCTGGATGGTCAGGTTATAGAAGGAAGTGAAAGTGATTATAACCGAACTGGTTACGTGATTCATGGGAGCATTTACAAAAGTCGTCCTGATGTAAATGCTATTTTTCATCTTCACAGCACAGCCGGGGTGGCGGTGTCTGCGATGAACTGTGGTCTTTTGCCCTTGAGTCAGTTCTCTCTCCATTTTTACAATCGGATAGCCTATCATGCTTATGACTCTTTGGCCTTGAATACACAGCGGCAGGGAGCCAATATGATCAAGGATTTGGGCCAGAGGAAAGCCATGATTTTGCAGAATCATGGGACTCTTACCTGCGGGACCACCCTTCATGAAGCCTTTCTTTATGCTTATTTTTTAGAGCAAGCTTGTAAGATTCAATGTACGGCCCTTGCGGGAGGGCAAAAAGTATTTGTTCCTCATAAGAAAGTATGTGAACAAGCGGCTCAAGATTTGCGCGATTTTGAGCCAGATTTTGGGATGCGTGATTGGACAGCTCTCCTTAGAAAATTGGAGCGAACTGATCCTTCGTATAAGGATTAAAGGCTGTTTATTCCTCGAAGGGCTTTGATATTTTCTCCATAAAGGGAAGGTTCTCCCAGACCAAAGATAGCATGTCCTGCCACTAAAATATCAGCACCTGCTTCAATCACGCGAGACGCCGTTGAGGGGGAAATGCCGCCATCCACTTCAAGCAGAATCTTTCGTCCCGATTCATCAATAAGAAGACGGACGTCAAAAATTTTACTCAGTTGACTTTCAATAAAATTTTGGCCTCCAAAGCCCGGATTGACGGTCATGACAAGGATAAGATCCACGATAGGAATAAGAGGTTTGATCAGGTCGAGTGATGTTCCTGGATTCACCGCAATGCCGGTCTTACAGCCCGCATCCTTAATGGTTTGAAGGGTGCGATAGATATCGGGCTCAGCTTCGGGATGAACGGTTAGGATATCGGCACCGGCTTTGGCGAAGGCATCAATAAAGGGGTCAACAGGTGAAAGCATCAAGTGCACATCAAAGGGAAGGGGAGTCCAAGGGCGCAGTTTTTCAATGACGGGAGGGCCAATTGTAATATTCGGTACAAAATGGCCGTCCATCACATCCAAATGAATCATGTCCGCATAGGGCTCGACGGCCTTAATTTCTTCTCCAAGCCGTGCAAAATCTGCAGAGAGCAGAGATGGGGAAATTTGAATTTTGCGCATGATGACCCTGTTACCTGATTTTTTGTCCATGTTGTTGTAACTTATAACATGAATCTTCTGTAGGAGGTGAAATGGATTTTCAAAGTTTTATCAAGTTTACGACTGGCGCACTTTTTCTGCAACGCTATTTAAGATGCCGTTTACAAAAGAGACTTCGGAGGCATCAAAAAAATTGTGGGTGATATTCAAGTATTCATCAATGATGACAGGGGAGGGGGTTTTGCTTTCAAAAAGCTCATAGAAAGAAGCTCTAAAAATGGCGCGGGTGACGGGCTCGATGCGATCGAGAGTCCAGCCAGTTTTCAAGTGGCTGCTTATAATTTCATCGCTTTTGGAATGAAGCTTCCAGGCTCCTTCTGTTAGCTTTGCAAAAAAAGAGCGATCCGCTTTTAAAAGTCCGCTTTCTCCATCCTTGAAACGGCGATCGAGGAATTCAAGAATAACTGTTGAAGCTGTCCCTTCTGATTGCTCAATCTGGAAAAGGGCTTGTACAGCTGCAAGACGACTTAAACTGCGGCCTTTAAAGGCATGCTTGGGTGATAATGGTTTGCTCATGATTTTGGTTTATAGCTTGTTTTGAAAAGAAAATCTATTCCTTGGAGAAAAGAATGTAATATTTTTTATACAAAGTGATAAAGAATATGTTTTCTGATGAGCTCTAGACCTCGCGGTAACTCCCGCGAGGCATCAAGGAAGTGCTAATAAACCTTCTGACCTTCGATGAAGATGCTCTTACCCACCTTGTCAAAGAAGTCTTGGTAAAAACGTTGATCTTCAATGGTGCTGACCTGATCTACGTTGCCCATGTTATTCAAGACTTTTTCCTGGAAGGTAGCGCGAACTTTTGTTTTATGGCCTTGAGTCTTTACATTTGCAGTGGCCTCAATCGTTGAGGTTTTTCCCCAGCGTGCATGCGGGCCAAAGAAAAATCGCTGCATAAAGGCTTCATTTGAGTTCTCAACATCTACATCGCGGACTGCGGAGACAAGTCCGACTTCAGGCACAACGTTTTTTACCATGAATCCTTGATCTTGAAAGGCTTCGACAACCGCTGAAAGCACTTCATTGGTTTTTCCTGTGTCAAAGGATCGAGTTTGAAATTCACGAACTTGGAGCTGTGTTTTCATAGGAGCTTGATTATTTTGGGTAGCACAGGCGGAAAGCAGCAGAGCCACGCCAAGTAAAGTTGTTTTCTTCATAGTCTTTATTCCTAGAACTTGCTTTGATGATAGTTTACAGTTTGAACGTGCTTACGATTGTCAAACTTAATCATAACCGTCAACGTTTTTTGGGTGGCTTCATAAGCATTTGCTCTTGAAAAAGCACCAAAAAGAATTAAAGATCCGCCACCTTCAGAGGAAGCACGAGCGCCTTCCGTCGAAATTTTGTCATAGACCCACGTCTCATTTCCACGATCATCATTGGTCACGATATTGGGAGCTCCAAGGGTGGATAAAACTTGTTCTTGGCTGGTTCCTTTACGGATTGAGGACTGGACTTGTCCGAGAGAAAAGGTAGAAGGTCCTTGTCCTGCGGTGACCTCTTCCCGCAGCTCTTGAGCCGATTTGCAGCCCGTAAGAAGAGCGCCGGTGAGGGCGAGGGTGAGTAAATGTCTATAGTTCATCTTGATTCTCCACATTTAATTTGCCATGGCATTGTTTATAGCGCTTGTCCGAACCGCAAGGGCAGGGGGCGTTACGAGGTGTATTAGTCCAATCTTCGGGCCCGACGAGAACCTTATCGCCTGTTTCTCCTGGATCATTAGGATCCTTATGATAATTTAAGGTCATTTCTTGTTCCATTTCTGGCTCAAAAACATCCTCAATAACTTGTTGGGGAGTTGCGTGCTCTCCCAATTGAACATGAGCAAGTGCCCCTGTTACATTCTCACGAAGGCGCCCGAGCATATCTTGAAATAATTCAAAGGCTTCACCCTTATACTCATTCAACGGATCCCGCTGAGCATAGGCTCTAAGATTAATGCCTTGGCGCAAATGGTCTAAGGATAAAAGGTGGTCTTTCCATTGTTGGTCAAGGATCCGCAAAAGGAGCGATTTTTCTGCAAGGCGCATCATCTCGACCCCATAATCCTTTTCCTTTCGTGTCATCAAGTCATCAACGGCTTGTTGAAAGCGGGTTTGAATCTCAGCGTCCGCAATGCCTTCCTCATCCGCCCAGTCTTTAAAGGGAAGATTAAGGCCGAAAATACGCAGACATTCTTCGTGGAGGGCATTTGTATCCCATTGGTCTGCATAGGCTTTTTCAGGGATAAAGCGGGCGACAAGGCCTTCGACCACTTCAACGCGCATCCCATCCACATAATCATGAACATCGGTGACTTCCATGATTTCGCGGCGCTGTTCATAGATGACCTTCCGTTGGTCATTCATTACATCGTCATATTTTAGAAGTTGCTTGCGAATATCGAAGTTACGAGCTTCAACCTTTTGCTGAGCTTTTTCAAGGGCGCGATTGATCCAAGGATGAATGATCGCTTCCCCTTCCTCAAGGCCCAGCTTCTGCAGCCAGCTATCCAGTCTCTCAGAGCCAAAAATCCGCATCAAGTCATCTTCAAGGGAGAGGAAGAACTTGGAGGCTCCAGGGTCACCCTGGCGCCCTGAACGACCCCGCAACTGGTTGTCGATTCGGCGGCTTTCATGCCTTTCCGTGCCGATGACAAAAAGACCACCAGCGTCCTTAGCAATTTTTGCATTTTCTTTGATTTCAGTTGCAATTTCCTTAGCACGGGCCTCAGCTTTTTTCACGTCTTTGATGGTGGCCGTTTCTTCCTCAACGCGCATTTCAAGGTTGCCGCCCAGCTTGATGTCCGTTCCGCGGCCTGCCATGTTGGTAGCAATGGTAATGGCGCCTGGAACGCCCGCTTCCGCAATGATTTTAGCTTCCTGCTCATGAAACTTAGCGTTAAGAACATTGTGAGGGATTTTCTTTTGTTTCAAAAGGTTAGACAAATGCTCTGACTTTTCAATGCTGACTGTACCCACCAAAACCGGCTGTTTGCGCCCATGGCAGTCTTCAATCAGCTTAATGATGGCCTCATACTTTTCCTTCGCCGTCCGATAAACTTCATCGTCCATGTCCTTACGCAAAACGGGAACGTTTGTTGGCACTTCAAGCACTTCAAGCTTATAGATATCAGCAAACTCGGCAGCTTCAGTCACAGCCGTTCCGGTCATGCCGGCAAGTTTGGGATAAAGGCGGAAATAGTTTTGATAAGTAATGGAAGCAAGCGTCTGGTTTTCTTGTTGGATTTCAACTTTTTCCTTGGCTTCTAGGGCTTGGTGGAGCCCTTCGGAATAACGGCGCCCTTCCATGGCGCGTCCCGTGAATTCATCGATGATCATCACCTTGTCATCTTTGACCATGTAATCCACATCAAGGGTGAAAAGTTTGTGGGCCCGCAAGGCTTGGTTCACATGGTGTACAATAGGGACGTTTTGAATGTCATAGAGGGAAGAGCCATTTAATAAACCAACGTTCCTCAACAATTCCTCAATATGCTCAATGCCTTGCTCAGTCAGGGTAACAGCGCGAGCCTTTTCGTCCTTTTCAAAATCTTCCTGGAGAAGGTTTGGCATCAATTGGTCTATACGTACATAAAGGTCCGATGAATCCTCTGCAGCCCCTGAAATAATCAGCGGTGTCCGGGCTTCGTCCACCAAGATACTGTCCACTTCATCCACGATAGCGAAATTGAAAGGACGTTGCACGATCTCTTGCAAACGAAACTTCATATTGTCTCTAAGATAATCAAATCCTAATTCATTGTTGGTGGCATAGGTGATGTCGCATTTATAAGCAATTTGCCGCTCTAAATCATTCAGTTCATGGACAATGCAGTCAACCGTAAGGCCTAAGAAGCGGTAGATCGTGCCCATCCATTCTGAGTCACGCTTGGCCAGATAATCGTTGACCGTGACCACGTGAACGCCTTTGCCTTCAAGAGCATTCAAGTAAACAGGAAGGGTCGCCACTAAGGTTTTACCTTCACCCGTCTTCATTTCTGTAATCATGCCGCGATGAAGAATGATACCGCCTTTGAGCTGCACATCAAAGTGACGCATGCCAAGGGTGCGTTTGGACGCTTCCCTGACAACCGCAAAGGCTTCAACGAGAAGACCATCTACAGTCTCTCCTTGCTTCAGGCGTTTCCGGAATTCTTCCGTCTTCTGGCGCAAGGCATCATCAGAAAGTTTTTCCATATCCCCTTCAAGGGCATTGATTTGCTCAACAATCTTTCCTAGACTTTTAATATAGCGGTCATTTGCTGAGCCAAAAACTTTCTTAAAAACTGTCGTAAACATGGATCCTCGTCCTATTATTAAATTAAAACCATCATATACTGAGAGAGGGGGAGAATGCTAGAGGTTTCCTGTGATGAATATGAGGTTGGAATAATTATTGTAAACGGCACTGACAGAACTGACAGCACTGACAAAAGCATCTCCAAAGTGAGCTTGCCGATATTAAGTTGAAATTTAGGACGTGTCGACATTTATCTCTCCGTTATTAAAAAAAATGTGTAAGAGAATCAAACACTTTCACCTCTCCCCTTGTGGGAGATACTGCGTTCAGAGTCAAGGAGGATGTGTTGTTTTCTAATAACATATCCCCCCCCCTCTCATCCTTGGAACGCAATTTGCTTCTTCATGACGCCAAAGATGATATGTAAAAGCTTATGCATAACAGCTCCTACAATCACTTTGCCTTTCTTCCCTCGGCTGCGTAACTTATCAATA
>JAKFXB010000045.1 GCA_021731585.1 Alphaproteobacteria bacterium | reverse complement strand
TTATGATTAAAGGTAAGAAGAACATCGTTTATTTTACGGAAGGCTCCATTTAATATGTAAATTTTCTCGTACTTATACTCACATCAAACTATTTTCGTTCCCGTAATTTTCTCCATAAAACTATTTATTTTATCTTCTGTTATAAAAGATTTATAAGTAACGTCTTGAAAAGATAATCCCTTTGAGGGAATGATTAGCTTGCTTTGATTCGGTGAATTGATAAGGTCATGTGCTTTGATTTTAAAGTTTTTTATAAATTCTTCTAAGAAAATCATATTTTTTAGATAAAAATTTGTCATAAGATAATTTTCTCGGTGTGTTGCAAAATCAAATTGGTCTACATATTCTTTATGATGCTCATAAATCGCAAAACCATGCCCAATTTTATAGTCATAAAGTGCATCAAAAACTTTGTCCCCTTTGAATCCAGCCCAGAAAGAATATTTAATGTCTACCGGTGGGATGTAGTGCTCTAAATGCTCTAGATAATCTTGAAAGTTATTTTTTAAATAATATTCTACCCATTGAGGATCACACGAAAGATACAAACGTTTTCCATCTTTAAAAGATCTACAGAACGTAAATTGTGTAATTCCATGATTGTAAAGAATGACACTTATCTCTCTCATTCTTGATGCGGAGCTTTTGTTAAATTCGAGTGCCGTTTTGTTTGAAATATCTATGTAATTCATTGTGTTAAATGTCCATCCTTAAGATAACTCATCAATTAACAGATTATTTATTTTAAATCCGAAATCTGAGAACATTCTGTATTTTAAATGAATATGGAGGTTAGAGTTGTATATATAAAATCTTTTCATTCCTATTTTATAGAAGAATAAATTAAATTGTGCATACCGTCTTTTTCCCGGAGTCACATAAATTTTTTCATGTAAAGAAAAGCACCTCACGAGACACGTGAGGTGCTTGGATTAGAACTATAACAAGCTAATTATGCCTTTTGTCCATTCCTTTCTTCAGCATCGTATCCCAGTCACGGCTAACAACTTTAGGATCAAACACGGCTCCTCTACCGTCTCTATGATTAAAACCATAATGATAGTGAGCAAACCGAGTCGTCAGAGAGTCAACTATCAAGTCCTTCAGAGCTTTCAGTCCTGGAATAGGAGTATTTAAAGCTCGTTTTCCTATTCCTTTCGTTAAGGCCCACAAAGCTCCTGGTGTTTTTAGAATAATATTGGTACCCCTTGTTTTCTGTACCACTTCCTTTGCAAGGGGTACCGGATTAATAGCATACTTAAGGACTTCTTTTTGTTCGTTAAGAAAACGATAAAATAATTGTTTTCTATATTTTTTCGTTTCCTCTTTAAGTGTCAAATTGTTTATTCTTTTCCAGGCCTTTGAACCAGTATCCAAGAGCAGATAACCCGAATCTTCATAAACAGATATTCTTTTGAAGTAGGGAACAAAAAGACCAAGTGTTCTCCCCAGTGTTTTGTTACCCAATCCAATTGTTACAGGATCGCCATGAACATTCTGACGGATAAGATAATCTTTTCCTACTTTACTATGTACGGCATCCACATAGTCTCTATCTCCCACACGCGGAACAGAAAGAAAATATCCATAAAAACGTGAATCCTCACTATTCTCAAATCCCTCGTGAAAAAGCTCCTTTCCATGATTAGCTACAATATCATATAGGGCTAGGTTTCCTACGCCTCCCGCTTGGCTATGACCTGTAAAGACTATTCGTAAGTTCTCTTTTTCCTTAGCACTCATTCTTGCCATAAGTTGCTTAATGATTCCGAGAACATCGTCCTTTGTTGAAACATATTTCTTTGCAAATCCTTTATGCACTTTCCCTGGAATATTCAAACCAAGCGTATGCGCATCAACTGGCATTGCATCAAGATTTGTTTCCCATCCAGCTCTAACACCATCATCAATTGTTGCTGTTCCATGGTACACAACGGTCATAAGGGATTTTTTTTGATTGTAGCATATGATTCCTGAAAGATCTCCAAAGGTTGAGTTTTCTCCTTCAAGGCCAGTAAATCCTGTAATTTTCCAACCCTCATCCATCAAATTTTCCATCTGTTCGTTTGAAAGCTTAACGTAGCCTTTTACAAGAGAATAACTAAGATCATTCATTTGTAAGAGAGTATCCTGGTAATCTCTTAAAAAAGGACTTACAGTCTTGGCCCCGTCCTCTTTTTCCATAATAAGCGGCAGATAAGATGTACTCTGTTCCCTCTCTTCTTCTCTGACAATGGAAACAGTGTTGGTATTTGCGTTAGATTCTTCTGCTACTTGATTTATTGCTTCATCTCTAATAGGCTTAATTTGTAAGGTTGGAACCGATGATCTTTCTCTTGCTAAGTGTGTTGGCTCATTTTCGCTGAATGAGTTGGCACGTTGAGAATTATAGCTTATCATTGTGTAAGGTGTCGGTTCCAAGTCTATATCTAGTAACGGTGTTGCCTTGCCATTTTCTAGACTTATCAATAAAGCAATAAGACTAATCGCGCTTGATTCATTTAATTTTTTTTGAATTATATTCAACATTTTTTTTCTCCTTCGAATTTAGTTGAAATAAAATGCCTAAATTAGGCATGTTCATTTTTTCAATTCTGATGGGGATTAAGTATCCGCTAAGGACACCAAAGGAATTTGTTCCTCAGTAAAAACTACTGGAGGGGAATTTCTTGGTATAAAAATATGGACTCAAAAATGATTATCGCAGATGCTCTTACAGATATTGGCTATAGATTCACCAATTTTGTTTGATTTGAGCAGATTACAAAGTTGAAAAGGGTCGAAGAACGCTGAGAAAAAAATATCAGGTGTTGAGCATATTCTTTACCATAAGAATGTATAATTAATAGCTCTCAAGTAATTTTCTTTAATTAAAGTAGAGGGTTGGCAGAGTTCCTGGGGAGTTCAACAAGAACTCAATTTTTGCCAAGAAAACCAGATTCCTGTTTATACAATGAATTCAGATCAGATTTATGAAAATCTAGCGGAAGTCTTATCTTACCCATTAGGGTAAAAATAAATAAATCAACTGTTAGATGTTTACTTGGCATGGCATGTTTTTAGAATGGGCCAGGCTCAATGTAAACTGGCTTAAAAACTGAATCTAACGTTCTTGTACAAGATTCATAGAACTCCATGATACGCGTAGAAGATTGATAAATACGATAATACCATGATGACGAATCCGCCTGAGGGAGGACGCGTTCGGTCAATTGAGGTAACGTATATCCTCCAACAGGCCCAATTTGATCTCCCATAAGTTCAATGGAATAGTCTGCCAAAGTTCGTCCTAAAGATGAGGACGCAAAAGAGATCATGTTATGGAGCAAACTCCTCATGCTTGAAGCTCCAGGGGTGGTATCTTGAACGGTTGTTGGCAAAAGTCCTAAAATAGCGGGGGCAATAGTTCCCTCAAGATTAGCGGCTGCTTCACGTGCTACAAAACGTCCCATAGCTGAACCTACCTGACGATCCAAATAATGTGTAGTTCGGCTCCACATTGCGGTGCCCGATTCAGGAATCAAAGCAAGTGACTTATTGCGCATATTTTGCCATAGGGCTGTTGTTAAAGTACTTTCCACTCGATTTGCTGCCCCAGCTGTATGGGCCACATCTCCAACAGCAAGTTGTCCTTCATTTGTTTGGAATAGTAAGAATCCATTTTGTCCATAATCAAAGTCATTTAAATCTTTCTGGAGAGCTATGAGCGAAGTGCGAATAGATTTCCGAAGAAAATCGGCGCCAGTCTCACGTATTCTCAGCGTATTCATGACCTCAAGAACTTCACGGAGTTCCTCGAGTATGCCCCTTAAGTCCTCCTGAAGAGACGTTACCTCATTTAAAAGATTACGTAATTCCTGCGGTAAGTTCTCGCGAACTGCAATGAGTTGCTTTTCAATTTCGCTGGAAGCTTTGTATGCCCCAAAAACCGTTACCAGCTGAGAAAGCAAATGAATACCATGTGCCGTAGGAGAACCTTCCTCAACACCTGCATAACTTACTACCAAACCCTCCGTTTTCTGAGCAAGCCAACCTAACAAACTCTGCGTTTGTCCTTCGATCCCTTCTTTAAGCATGCCAAAAAATTCATCTTCATAATCGTACGTAGCGTACCCTTCTAGGGTCTGTAGGTATCCCTGTGCCCCCTGAGTACTAGGTAAAAAACCTTGTAAAGCGCGATCTAACTGATCAATCAGTTGGTTTGCATTGTTACGGAGGAGGCGTTCAACAAGCCCGTCTGTATGACTTAAAATCGTTGCGGATAGGTTAGTGATAAAACCTAATTTAAACCAATCGTAAAGTTCCAAAGCAATAGCTATAGGTGGTACTGCAATTCCTATGGCACCGCGAGTTCCTTTATTTGTGGCCCATGTTCCTGCCCCATCAAGTAATTTAGAGGCTACCAGCTGGGTGATACCCAATTTTTGAGCAAGAAATGCCCCTCCTTCTTCGGCACTTAAGACCAAAGCATTTCTAATTAAGACTTCCACCTTTGGGGCCATTTCTTCCATATAAGCTCGGAAAAGGGGAGCTACAAAGGGATGGGCTAAGATGTTTTCAACAGCAGAGCGCTGGTCGATAACTACACTAGACGAGGAGGGGGCAGCCTCAATTGAAGTGGCGGATAGTATCGAACGAAGGGGGGTATAAAAATCCAAACCTTCATCCACCTGGCTATTTCTTAACTGACGGTGAAGAGTCCGAATGGTTTGTAGTGATTCATTGCTTCCTAAAAATTCTTGAAGGCGTTGACGTTGGCTATTTAAGAAAATTTGTGAGGGTTTAATGACACTATTTAATAAAGATATAGTTTGAGTTGAATCTGCTTCAGAAATAACGGTTTCATTGTCTATAGTAGTTGGATGTGAAGATGATGGAGATGGTGAGCCAAGACCAAGGTAACTAGCACCAGGAACATAATCCCAATAAGAGCTTGATGGAGCTGAGAAAGTTGGTTTGCCTTCCTCTCCTTCTCCAGTTGATTGTATTCTAACTGGAGGGGTAATAATTCCATCAGTTCTATCAGTAAGTTCATCATTTTCCATAGCAAAAGAAATGCTTGGCAAGGACGTAGAAAATAATGATGAAATAACAACAAGAGCCACAGATGATTTAAGCTTAACATTAAGAAAAGACATAGTAGACCTCAATAAATAAAATACCAATAATCTCTACATAGGAAGTAAAATTATCATTATCAAGTTATTTAAAAAAACTATTTAATAGAAGAGCACAATCCTAGGTGTTTTGTGTAACTCTCCTTTCATTGAAAGGAAACTCAATTATTTATGCATAAGTCAACTCCTCATAGTCGCTCCAGCAATAGCTGAGGGCTGATCATAGATTAATTTTTAGTTTGTTCTTCCACCTTAATGTTGTAGGTTTCGATCATCATCCGGTGTAGTTGAGTCGATCAGCGTTTCTATCTCTTTGTTATTTTCCGTAGGTTTTTTCGGGGACACAGGCCTTAATGTCGACAGATTTTTGACCGTCTCTTCAAGAGAAGGAAGGCTGTTCTCAATGAGGTCTTTGGCATCCAAGGGGATGATGGTGGGTTGAGTGAGATCTTGGGGCAAGTA
Source organism: Alphaproteobacteria bacterium (assembly GCA_021731585.1). Lineage (GTDB taxonomy): Bacteria > Pseudomonadota > Alphaproteobacteria > UBA9655 > UBA9655 > UBA9655. The sequence goes on along the minus strand of JAKFXB010000045.1, from coordinate 8,241 downwards.
ATCGCGGGGGACGATCCGTTTGATTTCCTCAGCGCCTTGCATGATCCAGGGCGTAAAGCGAGCTGAACGAATGATTTCGGGAATTTGAGCGGGAGAATAATAAAGACTTAGGAGAAGAAAGGCGATACAGATAAGCACAACCCCGCGGACAAATCCAAAAACCAGCCCCAAGGAACGATCTAGGCTGCCAAAAATGCTGCCCTTTACGCTTGAGGAAATCAGGCGGCTAATGAGGATAAAAACAGCGAGGGAAAAGATGAATAGGATGCCTGCGATCACAGCGTCGGCAATCATAGGACTTTGGATGTACTGGCGCCCTAAGGGACGAAAAAGAGGAAGCCCATAAAAGACAACGGCAAAGGCGCCGATCCATCCAGCAATGCCTAAAACTTCACGGGTGGCGCCGCGCAGAACGCCAATCAAAATGGAAAGACCAATGATGATTAGAATAGCAAGGTCAACGCTATTAAAAGCTGAAGAGAGCATGTTATCCTCCGTAAGCTCGCCGTTGCTTTGGTTTTACCTCTAAATAATTAGCTAGTTCTGAGATATGTGCAAGCGGAATCAAGGCCATTTCAGAAAATGAGTAGGGTTTGGCCGTTTTGGGAACAAAGGCGCTTTTAAAGCCCAGCTTGAAGGCTTCCTTAAGACGGGCTTCTTGCTGGTTGATGGGGCGAATTTCCCCTGAAAGGCCCACTTCTCCGAAAAAGATGGCATCATGGGGGAGGGAAGTGTTGGCCAGAGAAGAGAGGAGAGAGGCTGCAACAGCAAGGTCGGCTGCGGGCTCAGAAATTCGGAGACCTCCCGCCACATTCAAGAACACATCCCTATTGCTGCAGGTAAGGCCACACCTTGTCTCAAGGACAGCTAAAATCATGGAAAGACGGCCCGAATCCCATCCTACAACAGCCCGCCTTGGGGTTGCCAGAGAAGAGGGCGCGATCAGACTTTGAATTTCCACCAGAAGGGGCCGGGTGCCTTCAATGCCAGCAAAAACGCAGGATCCCGAGACATCCTCCGTCCGGTGGGGGAGGAACAAAGCGGAGGGGTTGGAGACTTCCTGCAGCCCCTTGTCCGTCATTTCAAAAACGCCAATCTCATCGGTAGGTCCAAAACGATTTTTCACGGAGCGTAGGATGCGAAAATGATGACCCCTCTCTCCTTCAAAATAAAGGACCGTATCTACCATGTGTTCAAGCACGCGCGGGCCGGCAATAAGACCTTCCTTGGTGACATGGCCCACAATAATGATAGCCACTCCATATTTCTTGGCAAAACGAATCAGTTCATGGGCGCTTGCGCGCACTTGGGAAACGCTGCCAGGTGCGGCATCCAGATGATCGACGTACATGGTTTGGATGGAGTCGATAATGGCAACCACAGGACCTTCCTGATGGAGGGATTTTAAAATATCGCCAATATGAGTTGTCGTGGCGAGCTGGACAGGGGATTCAGCCACTTGAAGGCGCCGTGCGCGGAGGCGGACTTGATCGGCTGCTTCTTCGCCTGAGATATACACACAGCTGGTTTTACCACTGATCAGGGCGGCGACTTGCAGTAAAAGGGTCGATTTTCCGATGCCGGGATCACCTCCCACCAACAAAACAGAACCCGGCACAAGGCCGCCCCCGCACACGCGGTCAAATTCGTTCATGTCCGATAAAAAGCGGGGCAGAGGAGGGGAGCTATCCTCAAGGGACGTAAAGTCAATTTTTTGTGCTTTGAGGGTGGTTTTCTTTTGAAAGGCATCAACGGTGGCCTCTTCAATCAGCGTATTCCAGCCGTGACAACCTTCACATTTCCCTGACCATTTGGGAAAACAACTCCCGCAAGATTGACAAACATAGTGGGTTGCGGTTTTAGCCATTAGGCAACGTGCCTTGCATCGGTTTCAAGTTGAATGGGGCCTTTGGCTTGGCCATGAATAAATTGTTGGACATAGGAATTGTCGCAAGTATCGATGTCATCAGCCTTGCCGCACCAAATAATTTTACCGCCATAAAGCATGGCAATGCGATCGCCAATGCGCCGCGCACTACTCATGTCGTGGGTAATTGTGATAGCCGTTGCGCCTAATTCTTTGACGCAGTTGCGGATGAGCTCATTGATCACGCTGCTGAAAATGGGGTCCAGACCGGAGGTAGGCTCATCAAAAAAGAGAACATGAGGCTGGGTTGCAATAGCACGGGCCAAGGCTACACGCCGTTGCATGCCCCCTGAAATTTCTGCGGGAGACAACTCACCCACTTTTTCCGTAAGGCCAACAGCAGCTAATTTTTGAAGGGCAATTTCCTTGGCGCGCTTGCGATCCATATGTTGGGCATTGATTAGACGAAAGGCTACATTTTCCCAAACTTTCAAGCTGTCAAAAAGAGCCGAGCCTTGGAACATCACGCCAATATCCTGAAGGCGCTCCTCATGTTGAAGGAGGGTCTCCTGGGTGATTTCCTGTCCGTCCATTTCAATGCTTCCCCTATCAACGGGAATCAAGCCTAAAAGGCACTTAAGGAGAACCGACTTTCCTGTCCCTGACCCTCCAATAATAACAAGGGATTCACCCGTAAAGACATTTAAATCCACGCCTTCCAATACAGATTTATCACCGAAACGTTTGTAAATATTTTGAAGAACGAATTTTGATGTCATTTTTTTTGTCATTCCAAGCCTTTCTAAAAGAGAAGTGCCGTGAGAAAGTAGTTGGCAACTAAAATAAGAATAGAGGAGGAAACAACAGCATAGGTTGTGGCTCTCCCCACACCTTGCGCGCCGCCCTTTGAATTAAAACCATGATAACATCCCATAGAAGTGATGATGAATCCAAAAAAAGCGGCCTTGATTAAGCCAGAGGTGACGTCGCCCATTTGGATGAAGTCAAAGGTTTGCTTTGTATAGATTGCGGGGTTAAAGCCCAGGCGATAGACGCTGACAATGTAGCCGCCAAAAATACCAATAACATCGGCAATTAAGACAAGCAGAGGCAGCATGGTCACACCTGCAAGAAGGCGCGGAGCTATGAGATATTTTTGAGGGTTCGTCGATAGAGTGATAAGGGCATCCAGTTGTTCTGTTACCCGCATGGTTCCAATTTCTGCGGCCATAGCGCCGCCAATACGGCCAGAAATCATCAGCCCTGCCAAAACAGGACCTAATTCTCGAGTCATGGAAAGAGCGACCACGCTGGCGATAGCCCCTTCGGCATTAAAGCGGGAAAAACCTGTGTAACTTTGAAGGGCTAAGACCATGCCTGTAAAAAAGGCTGTAAGCCCCACAACAGGGAGAGAGAGGTATCCAATTTCCCAGAATTGGCGCAACATTTGACGAAAATAATAGGGGGGTTGCAACCCTTGAACAAGGGAGTTCGCCAAAAAGAGAGTCAGACGGCCGGTTGAAGCCAAAAATTCAATGAAGACACGTCCAATGCTTGAAAGAGCCCAAACCATCATGTGACCTTTCGTTCTTGTTGATTGTTAAGGTAAAAACGTTCATAGCGTGCACCTAGGAGGGTAAGTAACTCCCACGGGATCGTTCCCGCCTTTTGCGCCAGATCATCGATCAAGAGATGATTGCCGAAAAGTTCAACCCAGTCTCCGCGCTGAACTCTACCGCTTGGGATATCGGTGATATCTATGGTTAAGAGATCCATGGAAATCCTTCCAACAACGGGCGCTTTGACGCCTGCAACATAAACCTCTCCCCGATCGCTAAGACTTCGCAAATATCCATCCGCATACCCTACACCGACGGTTGCGATTTGCGAAGCCCTAGATGCAATAAAGGTAGCATCATAGCCTACAGAATCGCCCCGCGCGATGTTATTGATTTGCAAAATTTGAGCATACGCCTTCACCACGGGTTTTAAGGGGGCGCTTCCTTGAGGAATGGCTGTGCGACAACCGGTTAGCGCAAGACCTGCTCGCACAATGTTATAATGATATTTGGGACCTAAAAAGAAGCCGCCGCTGCCTGCAAGGCTGGCAAGAGCAAAAGGAAACCGTTTGCGAATGGCATCAAAACGATGACGTTGGGCCTCGTTCATTGGATTTTCTGGTTGATAGGCGCAAGCTAAATGGCTGAGAATGCAAACGATTTCCGTGTGAGAAAATCGGGAAAGTTCAAGATTTTCAAACTCGTTTGGAGACAATCCTGTGCGGGTCATGCCCGTATCAAAATGGAGAGCAGCGCGCCCGCCTTCTTTTTGAGTTTTTGCAAAGGTATTCCAATCGTGAACTTGCTCTAAATCTCCCAAAACAGGAATAATATTGTAGTGGGCATAAACCTTTTCTTCCCCTTTTCTAAGGCCGTTCAGGACATAGATAAAAATGTCTTTGGGGATATAACACTGCAGTTCGATGGCTTCAGCCAGATGGGCGGTGAAAAAATGGCGACATCCTTCTTGATAGAGGCGTATTGACGTTTCTTTTATCCCCATGCCATAGGCATTGGCTTTAAGGACGGCAGCACAGTGAGCTCCCTTTTTAAGGCCAGAGCGAAGAATACGATAGTTATGGGCGAGGGCCTCAAGATCGATCGCAAGGGCCAAAGAGACAGAGGGCATATAAGGAAAAGGAAGTTTAGCCATAATTTGCTGCAAGGTAGGTTTGATCCGCAAGGTCAGAAAATTTGGTCAGTCTCCCTTCAAAGTGTAATTGGACGGTTCCAATAGGACCGTGTCTTTGTTTTGCAATGATGACTTCAGCAATATTGGCCACACTTCCCATAGCCTTTTCCCATTCTGCAACTTTGTCATCGCTTCCGGTGGGTTTTTTTCGAGACAGGTAATACTCTTCACGGTAAACAAACATTACGACGTCAGCATCTTGCTCAATGGATCCGGATTCACGCAGGTCGGCCAGTTGAGGGCGTTTATCATCCCGTTGCTCAACGGAACGAGAAAGCTGAGAGCACGCAATGACAGGAACATGAAGTTCTTTAGCAAGGGCTTTGAGATTACGAGTGATTTCTGAAAGTTCCAAAACACGGTTTTCTGCCGCCCTTTTTCCTGGGCTAGAAAGAAGTTGGAGATAATCAATAATAATCATCCCAAGGCCTCCTTGCCGCTTGAGGCGACGGGCCCGGGTGCGAAGGGCTGGGACGCTGAGGCCCGGCGTGTCATCAATATAAAAAGGCAGAGAATTAAGGCGATTTGAGACTTCTACAAGTTTGGGAAAGTCGGATTTTCCAATATCTCCCCTGCGAATGAGATCAGAGGAAAGGCCTGATTCTTGACCCAAAATACGATTGGCAAGTTGTTCGGCAGACATTTCAAGAGAAAAGAAAGCAACAGCCCCCCCTTCGTTCTTCTCTAAGGCCACACGGGCTGCATTAAAAGCAAAGTTAGTGGTAAGGGCTGTCTTTCCCATGGAAGGACGTCCCGCCACAATAACGAGGTCTGAAGGGTGAAATCCGCCGAGGCACTCATCCACCTTTTTAAAACCGGTTGTGACTCCAACCACGTGACTATCCCTCTTGTAAGCCACCTCTGCGCTGACAAGAGCTTGTTTGAGGGCGGAGGAAAAAGTTTCAAGACCGCGTTCTTGCTGCCCCACGCTGGCCAGATCAAAGAGCTTTTTTTCCGCAATTTCAATTTGATCTGTTGCGGCAATATCAAGATCATAGGTATGGGCATCATTGACGACACTCTCGCCCACATCGATCAGCTGTCGCCTTAGGTAAAAGTCATGAATTTTTCGGCCATAGTCTTCCGTATTGATAATGGAAACGACTGAAGCGGCCAGCTCAGCAAGATATTGACCTCCCCCGACTTCCGCTAAGGTATTATCCCGATCAAAATATTCTTTTAAGGTGATGGGATCGGCGATATGGTTGCGCATAATCAGCTGGCTGATGGCCTCATAAATCCGCCCATGGGTGGGATCGGAGAAATGCTCGGGCCTTAAAAATTCAGCCACGCGTTCAAAGGCGAGGTTGTTGTGGAGGAGGGCACCCAGAAGGGCTTGTTCTGCTTCCACGCTATGGGGAGGTAGACGCTGAAGAGAGTCCAGGGGCACGGAAGACTTTATCTTTTGTTCTAGAGCCGTGCCCATGTGACAATCCCCATGATTTACAATGAAAGTGGGTTAGATAACTAGTTTAATTAGTCAGTTTCTGTGTGTGCGGTCATTTGCTCCAAAGCTTTAGCTTGAATTTTAGCCTCTTCTTCTGACATGGCAACGTTAATGGCGATGTCAACAACAACCTCAGGGTGCAATTGAATTTTTGCGGCATGAATGCCAATGGTCTTGATAGGGCGCATGATTTTAATGGCATGCTTTGTAACCTTATCGTTCCTTAAGGATTCTGTAATGTCTTTAGGTGTAACAGAACCATAGAGTTGCCCTCCTTCGCTGGCTTGGCGAACAAGAGTAACCATGACGCCTTTTAAGGTCTTAGCGAGCGCTTCGGCTTCTTTGATATGGTTGCTGTTAAGCTTCTCAAGAGCTTCTTTTTCAGTTTCAAAATGAGCAATATTTGCCTTGGTGGCCCTTAAGGCGACTTTTTTAGGGAGAAGGAAATTACGTGCATAACCAGGGCGGACATTCACGATGTCACCCATTTTTCCTAAGTTTTCAACGCGTTGTAAAAGAATTAATTCCATAATAGGGTCCTCAGATATATCTAATTTCCCTTTTTTCTAGCAACTTTAGAGCAAAGAGACAACACTTTGTTTAAATTTTCTGAGGAACCTAAGCTGCAGCCAGTTTTTCAGACTTATCAAGCCCTTCAAGGCGGATCTCACGGATGTGAAGCGCTTTCAGGCTTTCCCGGTGACCAATGGTGATCAGGGTGGCCTCAGGAAGGCGCTCTTTTAAGAGGCGATAGAGATGCCCTTCAGAAATCTCGTCCATGGCAGAGGTCGCTTCATCCATAACAAGCCAGTGGGGCTTCGTTATAAGAGCGCGCGCAATAGCAATACGTTGCTGCTCGCCCAAGGAGAGGACCCGCGCCCAATCATTGACTTCATTCAAACGGCTTTCAAAGGCGCTTAAATCCACAGCATCCAATGCGTTCAAAAGCTTGTCATCCGTCACATTTTTATTAGGGTATTGCAAGACCTCTTTGAGGGTCCCGAGCGGCATATAAGGCTTCTGAGGCAGGAAGAGGAACGAGGACGTGGGAACCTTTACCGATCCCTTTCCATAAGGCCACAGGCCTGCAATAACGCGTGCAAGGGTGCTTTTTCCAACGCCCGTAGGTCCTGTGATTAGAGCGTGTTCCCCTTTATGAAATGTTATATCCAGATCCTGATGAAGCACGGCTGCATGGGGCAGGGAGATTTCAGAACAGTTCAGGTGAATTTTTTCCACATCATGGGTGGTATGCGCAAGAAGAGTAGGGGGGACGGTGTCCAAATTCATCTTGAATTCCAAAAGACGATTGGTTGTTGCCCGCCAGCTAGCAATAGTCTTAAAATTTTCTACAATGAATGAAAGGGAAAAAGTCACCTGACGGAAAGCGCCCATAGTTTGAGTGACGTCACCCAAAGTCATGGCTTTTATAAAATACCGTGGCGCAATAAGTAAATACGGAAACATGTGAAGAAATTGATCATAAAAACTTTTCCATGAATTCATAATAATCATGCGGCGTATGATGTTATAATAGTTCTCCAAAATGGAACCAAAGCGGCTTTTCAGAATGCTTTTTTCTTGATTTTCTCCTTTATAAAGCGCGATGCCTTCCACGTTTTCTCGAAAGCGCACTAAACTATAACGATAATTTGCTTCCCTTTTTTCATTCTCGTAATTCAGTTGAATCAGGTTTCGTCCAAAATAAAAGCTTAGAAAACTACCGATGGTTGCATAAAGAAAGGCCCCCCAGCACATATAGCCAGGAATAGAAAATGTGTAATTTCCTAAAGAAAATGAAAGAGTGCCTGACAAGGACCAGAGAATACCAAGGAAAGAGCCAAGCATGACGATTTGTTGGAAAAGCCCAAGAGTCAGGCTAAGGGTTTTATCAATAAAGCCTCCCGTATCCTCGGCAATACGTTGGTCCGGGTTATCGGTGCCGTTACCTTCGAGTTGAAGACTATAATACCGCTTATTCGCTATCCAATGATGAACGAAGTATTCATTCATCCATTTGCGCCAACGGATATCTAAACGCTGAAGGAGGTAGTTTTTTGTGGTGAAGCACGCAATGGCCAAACAAGCATAAAGACTGAATATTCCTAAATAGGATAAGAATGCATTAAGATCAAATTCTTGGAGAGCTGTAAAAATATCAACAATGATATTTTTA
>JAKFXB010000020.1 GCA_021731585.1 Alphaproteobacteria bacterium | reverse complement strand
CCCCTTCGGCATACAGCTCATTCCCAAGAGTCAAATACTCTGAGATTTCCTTTTGAAGCAAAATTCCCCCAAAGGGAAAATTATATTTATTCTTTGCAGGATTGAACAAATAGCCCCCTCCCCCCGACAGCTTCCAGGGGCCCCAGTTTTTTTGGAGCCAGAAGGGAACGGTTCCTGTCATCGTTTTATTTCCTGTTATTGCATCAACATCACCAGAAGGAAGAGTGAATTTTGGATAGAAGGCAACATGGGGGAGTGTTTTCGTTTCATGAATAAAGCGATATTTTACGCCAAGCACCACATCTCCATAATAATAAAGGGATGATTTGTTTTTTGGTTTTGCAAGAACAACAGGCGTTCTGGTAATAAATTGAAAATCTGGGTAAAATCCCACAAGAGCTTCAACCGCAGGAAGACGCGAGGCTGTACCATTTTTGGTATGATTTGTCTGGACATGAAGATTCACATAGACTTCTTCAAAAGCTGCTGGCACAGGAGTATCGGTAAAAAATTCCGTAGCGCCTGTTTTCTGACTCCAAAGAGCCGAACTTAATAAGGTGAGGATTTTTATAAATCTTCTATTCACGAAACGATTATTAAACCTTATATTTTTGTTTGAATCTATCAAGGAAAGAGGGAAAAATCTATAAATCTCTTTGATCCTTCTGTATAATTATAAGAAAATGATATGGAGCGTTAGACATGATCCACTCCCCTCCTCCCATTGAGGAGCTATGCTTGCGTGTTATTGCTATGCCGCGAGATACCAATCCGGCAGGTGATATTTTTGGCGGTTGGCTTGTCTCTATCATGGACATGGCTGCCGGCATCGTCGCAACTCATGCCTCAAAAGGACGCGTGGTCACGGCGGCCATCGATAAGATGACTTTCATTCGCCCTGTGTTTGTGGGGGATGAGGTCAGCTGCTATGGAAGGCTGCTCAAAATCGGGACAACCTCCATGCAAATCAGTGTGGAAGCATGGGTACGTCGAGCCAGAGGGGAAGAAATTCACAAAGTAACCGAAGGTCTTTTTACCTTTGTTGCTATTGATGAAGAAAGAAAACCACGGACTGTAGAGAGGTAATGGTTAGTAATCTTATCACCTAAAAAGGTAATTAGATACCCACTCCCACCAGGAAAGTTGTTTTTCGGGATAAACAACTTTAACTTCCATAAAACGAGGATCAAGAACACGTTGATCGGCTCCAGGAGAAGCCTCCGTATCAAGTCTCATAGGTGCATCCCCTTCTGGGGTGACAGATTCAAGGACGGGAGAAGAGATCAACTCTATAGCCTTATCATCAGGGCGAGAGGGCAGCCTTGACGATTGAGCTTCATCCGCGTCCGGGACATCTGCCATTACTGCAGTTCCCAGGCTCAGAAATATAACTAGTCCTCTCGCCTTTTTCATTAAAGATCCTCCCTATGAATTTATGTATTATACTCCATAATACATCTTAAATTCAATAGGCTGAGGCGTATGGTCAAGGGCAACGACCTCTTCCCGTTTTAAATCAATGAATCCATCAATAAGGTCATCGGAGAAAACACCACCTTCTTTCAAAAATTCACGATCTTGATCAAGGGCATCAAGAGCTTGCTGCAATGAACCAGCAACTTGCGGGATTCCACGTGCAACTTCAGGATCGTAAAGATTTCCTTCATGGGCTTCGCCAGGGTGGATTTTATTGCGAATCCCGTCAAGGCCTGCCATAAGCATAGCTGAAAAAGCTAAATAAGGATTAGCTGCGGCATCAGGAAAACGCGTTTCAATTCGCTTAGAATTCATGGAAGGCGTATGAGGAATACGAATGGAAGCCGACCGGTTACGGGCAGAGTAGGTTAACATAACGGGCGCTTCATAACCGGGAATCAACCGTTTATAACTATTGGTTGTAGGATTCGTAAATGCATTCAAAGCATGGGCATGTTTGATAATCCCCCCTATATAATAAAGAGCTTCTTGAGAAAGATTTGCATACGCATTCCCCGCAAAAAGAGATTTTCCTTTCTGCCACAAAGATTGGTGCACATGCATTCCTGATCCATTATCTTGGTGGATGGGCTTTGGCATGAATGTGACGGTTTTCCCGTACATATGGGCCACGTTTTTGATGACATACTTATAAATCTGCAGATTATCTGCCGTCCGAGTAAGGGTGCTAAACTTAAAGCCGAGTTCATGCTGGCTGGGCGCTACTTCATGGTGATGCTTTTCAACTTCAATGCCCATTTCTTTAAGTGTGGAGAGCATCTCAGCCCGCATATCCACAAGCTGGTCCACGGGATTTACAGGGACATACCCTCCCTTAATGCCGGGCCTGTGAGCCAGGTTTCCTTGAGGGTCAACTTTTCCAGAATTGTAATCCCCTTCATCGGAATCCACAAAATAATAGTTATGCTGCATCGCCACGTCATAACGCACATCATCAAAGATGAAAAACTCAGCTTCTGGACCAAAATAAGCCGTATCTGCAAATCCAAGATCATGAAGATAAGCTTCAGCACGCTTTGCCACCCCTCGAGGATCACGAGAGTAGGACTTTTTTGTCAGTGGTTCAAGAATATCGCAGTTAAGCACCAAAGTGGATTGAGCTGCAAAGGGGTCCATCACAGCCGTTGAAAGGTCCGGCTTCATTTGCATATCCGAATCATCAATCGTCTTCCAGCCTGCAATAGAAGAGCCATCAAACATAATGCCATCTTCCAAAACCTCCTTATCCACCGCATCCTTATGAAAAGTCATATGGTGCCAGGCCCCTCTGGGGTCAGTAAAACGAAAATCAACAAAAGAAACGTCCTGCTCTTTCATAAGAGCAAATATAGATTCACTGGATAAAGACTTCATAGGGATCTCGCGATGTTAGGGTTACACAATGGGTTTCACACCGCTTTTTACGTTTAAGGAAGTTTACCCTTTTGCACAAGGGGGTATTTTCAAAATCTATAAGTTCCTTCCTTCAAAGACTTGCGCCCCTAAAAGATCTTGTGTATACAAGCCTCAGAAGTGGGCGCATAGCTCAGCGGGAGAGCACTACGGTGACATCGTAGGGGTCGCTGGTTCAATCCCAGCTGCGCCCACCATTTCTAAAAAGCCTTCATTTTCCCTCTTGAGCCTCCCTGCCAAATGCTCTACTGCTTATTAAGAGAAAGAGGTAAAAAATGGCACTATCCCAAGCACAAGAACAGGAAATTCAAGAACTAAAAGCGCAAACAGAACCCACCCAGAGAGACGTTTCCTCGGGTCTTGAAGAGGTGCTTTACGAAGCCTTTCCTGTGCTGGATCATGGTTTTGTACGTGTCATAGATTACATGGGAAATGATAACGCCATTGTGCAAGCTGCTCGCGTTTCTTACGGCAAGGGTACAAAAAAACGCACAGAGGATCGGGGCCTAATTCATTATCTTCTGCGTCATGCCCATACAACACCTTTTGAGATGTGTGAGATTAAATTTCACATCAAACTTCCCTTTTTTGTGGCCCGCCAATGGCTTCGCCATCGCACGGCTAACGTTAATGAGTATTCTGCCCGATATTCTATCTTGGATAAAGAATTTTACATTCCCTCAACAGAACACCTCGCAAGCCAATCCTCCATCAACAAACAAGGTCGCGGAGAGACCTTATCTCCCGAATATTCTCAAAAAGTCCGTGACCTTTTGCGACAAGATGCTGAACTCTGCTACTCTCATTATGAAGAACTATTGAATGAAGATGCGGAAGGTAGCATCTTGGATCCTGAAAAAGAAAGCTTGGCGCGAGAGTTGGCACGCATGAATTTGCCTCTTAATTTTTACACCCAAATGTATTGGAAAATTGATCTGCATAACTTAATGCATTTTCTGACCTTGCGGGCAGATTCCCATGCTCAATATGAAATTCGAGCCTATGCAGATGTGATGTTGAAACTTCTTGAACGCTGGGTCCCTTACACCTATGAGGCCTACATGCAATATCGCAAAGAGGGCGTGCGTCTTTCAAAAAATGGATTGGAAACTGTCAAAAAATTACTTAAAGGTCAAACGGTTACCCAGGAAGAAAGCGACATGAGCAAGCGGGAATGGGTTGAATTTTCGGAGCTACTTGATCTCTCTTCATAGACTCTATATAAGGTAAAAATAAACTTGACGCAAAAGAGCAAGATAAGCATAGAAGGAAATAAAAAGTGTATGCCCTCAAATACCCTTACCCTCACCAAATGGGATGCAGCGATCGTCCTTAAACAAGATGGATCTTTTGAAGCGTCACTCCCTCAAATTCAAGGCGAATATATCCCTGACAATGTCATCTTAGGCGCAGCCCTCGCTTTTGCCCTGCGCAATGAAAGCCTTTGCACTCTCATTCGAGAAAACTTTGAGCGAGAGTGCACAGGGAAGAAGCAGTAGTCAGTAATTGCAAACAAAATCTATCTCTTGAAGGTGCTAGATGTGGACCAAAGATCCTGAGTTCCTTTCGCTACGCTCAAGGTCTCAGGATGACAAGTTTATTATTATAATACAAATAGTTGTCATCCTGAGGAGCCACAACGTGGCGAGCTCAGGATCTTGTCAGCAACAGAATTGCGACAATACCGCAATTCCCTCTACAAAGCTATTTATTTGCATTAGTAGCAGGTCGTTTTAAAGCCGCAACCTCGACTTCAAGGCGTTTTACCCGCTCTTCCAGTTTTTGTATTTGATGTTGTTGAGCTTCAACGCTTTCAAACACTTCATTGGCTGGAGGATCGGAAAAGAAAGGATGTTGAGGTGCTATCTCTTCTGCAGAAGCCGGAGGCAACCTATCTGTTTGAATGTAAAGATCTTTCGTCGTTGCAAAAGAAGCTCCCCCGCAACAAACCGCTATTATGAAAGCGATTGTTTTGCTCATTATTTTTTTCCTATGATTTTCCATTTTGCGAAGGAGAAATCCAGCCAATATTCCCATCTTCCCGTCGATAAACCACATTCAGCTGATCATGGGCCACATTATTAAAGAGCACAGCTTGGGCATCGGAAAGGTCCAAATGCATCACGGCCTCACTCACCGTAAGGGTGGGAATTTCTGTTTTCGTCTCTGCAACAATGAGAGGATGGTCTTCCGTTGATTCTTTATCGGTTTCACTATGGATCACATACCGATAGCCCGCGGCCTTTTTATAATCTATGTCCCGCTTTTTCGTATGATCAATCAGCTTCTTTTTATACCGACGCAGGCGCTTTTCAAAGGTTTCTATGGCTTGTTCGAGACAAACGTAAGCTTCATCCGTATCATAATAAGCCCTTACAAAAACCCCGCGCCCTAAATGCATTTCCACATCACAGCGAACCATGGGCCCATTGCGTGAAAACGTAACGGACGTCTCAAGCGGATTTAACTCGTACTTTTTACATACATCTTGAACCTTGTCCTCAGCTTGCTTGCGCAGCGCAGCGCTGACTTCAATCTTTTTTCCTGTAACTTGCGTTTGCATGAAACCACCTCTCCTATTTAATATGTTATCTTGTTCTTTATATGATACGGCGATTTGAGAAAGATGTCCAGCATGCCTTCAAAACAGCTTCTGCCCATTTTCAACTTGCGGATCAAGGGTGGCAAGACAAATCGCGCCTTGGGGATCCTGACAACCCAACATCAAAAATTGGGATTCAAAGCCTGCAATATTTTTAGGGCCTAGATTAACAGCGCCTAAAACTTGCCGGCCGATTAAGCTTTCCGGCGTATAGTGGACCGTCACTTGGGCCGAAGTTTGAAGCACCCCGAGCTCAGGACCAAAGTCAACCCACACCTTAAAAGCAGGCTTTTGAGCCCGTGGAAAAGGCTCTGCCTTCACCACCGTGCCTGAGCGAATGTTTACTTTTTCGAAATCATTATAGGTAATCTGCATAGTTATGTTCTCCTTTTTGAGAAAGATTTTCACGCGTCCTTATTATGGACATGCGATAATGGTCTCGTAAGATCCTGAGCTCGCCACGTTGTGGCTCCTCAGGATGACATTTCTCTAGTAAATACAAATAGTTGTCATCCTGAGACCTTGAGCGAAGTGAAAGGAACTCAGGATCCTTTCAATACCAGGATTAAAGTTTTTTGAAAAAAGAGTAGGTAGGCGACTTATCGCTTATAAAGAAAAGCACTTTTTGTGAACTTGCTACATATCATATCTTTTATTTAAGAATTTTCGGATCGGTTGTCAAGTAAGTCAGGTACAAAAAAGCCCCTCATCCACAACGGAGTGATTTGATTTTAATCCCAAGGCGAACTGACAAACTGACAACACTGACAGCTTACCCCCCACAAGACGAACAACCGCCGATTGTGTCTCCCCTGGAGTCATTAGAAAATCCCCACTCCCCTTTAAGGTGGCGATCAATGACGCTTGAATTCTCTTCCCGGGCTTCAAGAGGAATCATAAAGCCCTGGGACTCGTTGTCCTCCGCCTCTACAGAAAAAGGGAGAAAACATAAAACGGTTATGATAATCCTTTTTTTCATTCCGTCCTTTTCCCCTTTAAAATGACTAGCTTATTCTCTGGCTTTTCGTTTAAAGTATAGCAACAACACATAAAAACAAAAAGGTCTGAATGATCACTCTTAACACCTTTCCAGAGATCGTCATACTCGTCCTAGCCTATCTTTTAGGCTCTATTCCCTCAGGTATCCTGGTCAGCTGGCTATGCAAACTTCCTGACCCGCGCACTATTGGTTCAGGTAACATTGGGGCGACCAACATGCTGCGCCTTGGCGACAAGAGAGCGGCTCTTCTCACTCTGTTTTTTGATGTGCTTAAAGGAAGCCTTGCGGTTATCTTTGCCCTTATTTCTGTACCCTCCATCACCCAATTCGCAGGAATTATGGCCGTAGTGGGCCACATCTGGCCCATTTGGCTTATGTTCCGTGGTGGCAAGGGAGTAGCTACCGCATTGGGAGTTATGTTGATTCTCAATTGGATTTTAGCCCTGGCCTGTCTTGTGACTTGGATTATTTTCGCCATTACAACCCGCTATTCTTCTCTTGCCTCGCTAACAACTTTTTTCTTAAGCTCAATCTATGCTTATTTTATGGGGGCAACAGATTTAATCGTGACTTGTCTTATCTTGACGGCACTTGTCTTTTGGACCCATCGTTATAATATTGAACGTTTACGTAAAGGAAAAGAGACGAAAATTGGCGCAACCTCTCACCCATCCTCAAGAAAATGAAGACCTCACAAGTTGGCTTCAACTGGCTCGCTGTGAGAACGTGGGGCCTATCACTTTTCACCACCTCATGGAGCGTTATGGCACGCCTGAGGAAGCTTTAAAAGCTCTTCCCGAGCTCGCAACCCAAGGGGGCTTAAAGCGATCCTTACGCCTTGTCTCAAGAGCAGAAATTGAAAAGGAATTAGCGTCCCTTGCCAAATTCGGCGCCCAGCTCATCACCTTCAATAGCCCTTGTTATCCACCTCTCCTCCGCCATATTGACTCAGCGCCGCCTCTTTTAGCTGTCAAAGGCAATCTGAGCCTTCTGCAAGAGCCCACCTTTGCCATCGTAGGTGCCCGCAATGCTTCCGCTATGGGAAAGAAGATGGCTCATAGCTTTGCTGAGAAACTAGGAAAAGAAGGCTGGGTGATTGTCTCTGGCCTTGCCCGCGGCATTGACGGAGCCGCTCACCAGGGAAGCCTTGAAACGGGAGCAATTGCCGTCCTTGCAGGAGGCATTGATCAAATTTATCCTCCTGAAAATGAAGCTCTCTATCATCAAATCGCAGAAGAAGGCCTTCTGTTGGCCGAATCCCCCTTTGGGATTCAACCGCAATCCACCTTGTTTCCCCGCCGCAATCGCATCATTTCCGGTCTATCTCGGGCTCTATTAATTGTTGAAGCTGCTTTAAAATCCGGCTCTCTCATTACAGCCCGCAATGCTCTTGAACAAGGACGTGAGGTCTTTGCTATCCCTGGCCATCCTCTGGATCCTCGGGCTCGGGGGTGCAATCATCTGATTAAAAACGGTGCCATCCTTGTTGAAACCATTGAAGATATCTATAGAGAAATTTCTCCCAACGCCCCTCTTGAATTTCAAGAGAACATCTCTCAAATTAAATCCACTTCACCACCAAACGCTTTACAAAAAAGCCGACAAATTGTTAACGAAAATTTAAGTCTTGTTCCGTTAAGTATTGACGAATTGATCCGAGAATGTCAGTTGTCACCATCGGATCTATGGATTGTCTTATTGGAAATGGAAATTGCAGGGCGTATTGAACGCCTTCCCGGCGGGAAGGTCGCCCTCAAAGAGGAATGGAAAAGCATATGAAAGTTGTTGTCGTTGAGTCCCCGTCAAAGGCAAAAACCATTGAGAAGTATCTTGGCAAGGATTATACGGTCCTCGCAAGCTATGGACATGTCCGTGACTTGGTCTCAAAAGATGGCTCTGTAAAGCCTGATGAAGATTTTGCCATGACCTGGCAAGTGGACGACCGTGCTAAAAAACATATTGATGCCATCGCCAAAGCCCTTAAAGGCGCTGATCATCTTTACCTTGCCACCGACCCTGATCGGGAAGGGGAAGCCATTTCCTGGCACATTCAAGAAATCTTAGCGCAAAAAGGGATTTTAAAAAATATCACTCCTGAGCGCATTGCCTTTAACGCCATCACCAAGGAAACGGTTGCAGAAGCCCTTGCCCATCCTCGAGAGGTCGATAAACAGCTTGTAGAAGCATATTTAGCGCGCCTAAGCCTCGATTATCTTGTCGGGTTCACGCTTTCGCCTATCCTCTGGAGAAAGCTCCCAGGAAGCCGTTCTGCTGGCCGTGTGCAATCGGTTGCTCTGCGTCTTGTGGTTGACCGAGAGAATGAAATCGAAGCCTTCAAATCTCAAGAATATTGGACCCTTGAAGTTGAATTCCTTACAGAGGACAAAAAGCTCTTTAAAGCCCGCCTGACCCATTTAGATGGAAAAAAACTGGATAAGTTTTCTCTTGCTACAGAAGCCCTAGCGCGAGATGCGGAAACGCAAATTAAGGCTCAAGATTTTCACATTGCCTCCATTGAGAAAAAGCGGGTTCAACGTCATCCAAGACCCCCGTTTATTACCTCAACTCTCCAACAAGAAGCCTCCCGCAAGCTGGGCTTTAGCCCGCGCAAAACCATGCAGCTAGCCCAAAAGCTTTATGAGGGCGTTTCCATTGGCTCAGAAACTGTGGGTCTGATTACCTACATGCGTACGGACAGCACTCAAGTGGAAGGCTCGGCCATTGCTAACTGCCGGACTGTCATTGAAAAAACCTTTGGAGATAAATACCTTCCTGCAAGCCCACGCCAATATAAAACTAAAGCCAAAAATGCTCAAGAAGCTCACGAAGCCATTCGCCCTACTGATGCCAAGCGCAGCCCCAAAGATATGGCCAAATTCTTAGACAATGATCTTCTGCGTCTTTATGAGCTCATTTGGAAGCGGATGATGGCCTCCCAAATGGCCAGTGCTGAGCTGGATCAAACCAGTGTCGATGTGGCTGATCCAAAGAAGGACATCATCCTTCGCGCCACCGGCTCCATCCTTGTTTTTGATGGCTTCTTGACCCTTTATCGGGAAAGCCTTGATGAAGATCAAAGCGAGGAAGAAGATAACAAAATCCTCCCGCCTCTTCGTGAAAAAGAAAATGTGGAAAAGAAAAATATTCTTCCCGAACAACATTTCACCCAGCCCCCTCCCCGCTATTCCGAAGCGAGTCTTGTGAAAAAAATGGAAGAGCTGGGCATTGGGCGCCCGTCAACCTATGCACGCACCATCCAAGTTCTCCAGGAACGGGGGTATGTGAAAAATGAAAAGCGGGTTCTCTACCCTCAAGATCGAGGCCGCATTGTCACCGCCTTTTTGTTGAACTACTTCAAGACCTATGTGGAATATGACTTTACAGCCCAACTGGAAGAGCAGCTGGATGAAATCTCAAACGGAGATCTTTTCTGGAAGGATGTGTTGGAGAAATTCTGGAAACCTTTCCATGGGGCTATTGATGAGGCTCAAAAGCTCAAAATTCAACAAGTCTTGGAACAACTTCAAAAAGACCTGGATGGGTTCCTCTTTCCTCCGACAGAAGATCAAACAGATCCCCACCTTTGCCCCCGTTGTAAGAAGGGTCAATTGGGCCTGCGCTTGAGCAAATTTGGCTCCTTCATTGGCTGCTCTAACTATCCTGAATGTAAGTACACTCGTCCCCTAGTTCTGGGGGAAGAAGGCGCCGATCAAGCCCAAGAAGAGCCCTACGAAAGAGACCTCGGCGTGGATCCAAACTTAGGTATTAACGTTAAGGTCAAACGTGGCCCCTATGGGTTTTACATCCAATGGGGCGAGGCCACTACCAAGAAAGAAAAGCCCAAGCGAGCTTCGCTCACCCCAGGCATGAACCCCGATGAAGTCACCCTTGAAGACGCCATTGGATTGGGCGCCCTTCCGCGCACTGTTGGCATTGACCCAGAGACAAAGGAAACCATTACGGCCGCCATCGGCCGCTTTGGTCCTTATGTTAAATTGGGCAAAATCTTTGCGTCCCTCAAAAAGACTGATGATCCTCTAACCATTGACCTCTCCCGTGCCCTCGAGCTCATTGAAGCCAAGAAAAATGCTCCTCCAAAGAAAGCAAAAGCAAGCCGTGGCAAAAAAGGATAAACGTCTTCCCACTCCTGAAGAAATTCTTGAATTCATCCAATCAGCGGACAAAAAGGTTGGCAAGCGAGAAATTGCCCGCGCCTTTAATCTTAAAGGGCAGCATCGGATTTGGCTCAAGGAAACCCTCAAGAAAATGGGGGAGACGGGCCTCATTCAACGGGGCCACAAACGCCATGTCCACTCCTCAAAATCATTGCCGCCCGTTCTGCTTGTGGAAGTCTCTCCTACCCTTTCAGAAGAGGGAGAAGTTCTATTAACCCCGACAGAAAGCACCGGTGAGTTCCCGCCCATTATTTTAAGTGAGGGCGGCACGGCACGGGTTAAAGCAGGTAACAAGCTCTTGGTTCGTCTCAGGCGTCATCCGGATGGCTATTATATGGCGCGTCTTCTCAAGAGAATTGAAGAAAAGCCTAAAACCATGGTGGGCGCCATTATTAAAAGCCGTGGTGCTTTGTATTTCCAACCTTCTGACCGCAAACGCCAAGAGGATATTGCTCTTCTGGATGACCCCAAAGAAGCCAAGGAAGGTGAGCTGGTAGTGGTTGAGCTTCTTCGCAACCAACGTCCCTTAAAAGCTAAAATTCTTAAAGTGCTTGGATCTCTGAATGATCCGCGCACCATCAGTCTCATCTCCATTTACCAGGAAGGCATTCCTTACGAATTTCCTGAAGCCGTCCTCAAGGAAGCTGAAGAGGTGCGCTCCCTCTCTCTCGAGGGCCGCGAGGACCTGCGCTCCATCCCCTTTGTCACTATTGATGGGGACGATGCCCGCGACTTTGATGATGCGGTCTGGGCGGAGGAAGAAAAAGATGGTTGGCATCTGATGGTGGCCATTGCAGATGTAGCCCATTATGTAAGGCCAGGCAGTACCCTTGATAAGGAAGCCTACCTTCGCGGCAACTCGGTTTATTTCCCTGATCGGGTCGTCCCTATGCTTCCCGAAGCGCTTTCTAATGATCTGTGCTCCTTAAGACCTAAGGAGGACAAGGCCTGCTTTGCAGCTCACCTCTGGCTTGATTCAAAGGGGCGCTTGAAGAAATATCAATTCGTGCGTGGCGTCATGCAATCCATTGAGCGCCTTACGTACTCCCAAGTTCAATTGGCAAAGGATGGAAATCCCGACGCACAAACAAAACCTCTCCTCAAGGAAGTCATTGAACCGCTCTATGGGGCCTATGACTTATTGAAAAAGGCTAGAGAGTTTCGAGGTACCCTTGATTTAGAACTGCCTGAACGACAAGTGATTTTAGGAGAAAACGGGCACATCGAAGACATCCATCCTCGCCCGCGCCTTGATAGCCATCGCCTCATTGAAGAATTCATGATTCTCGCCAACGTGGCTGCTGCCCAACAGCTGGAGGCCCTTAAGGCGCCGTGTATTTATCGAATTCATGATGAACCTGATCCTTCAAAACTTTTCATCTTTCGCGAGCTTGTGGAAGGCCTGGGCTTTTCTTTTCCCAAATCCCAAGCCATCACCCCCAAAGCCTTTCTTCATCTTTTAAGGGCTGCCCACGGCACTCCCCATCAAGCCCTTGTGAGTCAACTGACCTTAAGAACCCAAGCCCAAGCCCTCTACCATTCGGAAAACATTGGCCATTTTGGGTTAAGCTTGAAAAAGTACAGCCATTTTACATCGCCCATTCGGCGCTATCCGGATATCATTGTGCATCGCAGTTTGATTGAAGCTCTTAAACTTGGAGGCGATGGTCTTCCTAAAGATGCCAACCTCATTGTCATTGGCGAGCAAGTCTCTGCAACAGAACGCAGAGCCGCCGCTGCTGAACGCGCCGCTCTTGAACGATATGTCGCTATATATCTACAAGACAAAGTGGGAGAAACTTTTGAGGGTCGCATCAGTGGGGTGACCTCTTTTGGCCTCTTTG
Source organism: Alphaproteobacteria bacterium (assembly GCA_021731585.1). Lineage (GTDB taxonomy): Bacteria > Pseudomonadota > Alphaproteobacteria > UBA9655 > UBA9655 > UBA9655. The sequence continues at coordinate 1,468 of JAKFXB010000020.1, read as the reverse complement.
TGACCTTAGAGCATTCCGGTGCCGATGGCCTGATTCCCCTCGCCTTCCTTATCGATGATTTTTATATCTTCGAGGAGCGAAAGCACCGCCTTATCGGCCGGCGTAATCGACGCGTTTATACCTTAGGCGATCCTCTTGTGGTTCTTTTAAAAGACGTGGATATGCTGACCAATACGATCACCCTCGCCCCCGTCCAGGGAACGCCTCCCAAGAAAAAGAAAAAGGAAAAAAGCGGAGAAATTAACCAAAAATTTAGAAAAAAAAGATAATGTTAAAACAATAATAAAAAATATATTTATCACACAACCAAGGAGAATTAAAGTGAGAAAGAAATTAACTTATATATTATTAGCAAGTCTATTTGTAACTGGAAGTTCGGCTTTTGCAATGATGGAGAACGAAGGAGTTTCGGGACGTGGCTTTAACGTTTCAAGAGCTACAGTGATGCGTCTTATGAATAAAGATGAAACTCTTAACGTTGGCGGTCATAAGTATAAGGTGACAGGAACTATAACTGGAGCAGCTGGCGAAACATTTAAATCAGATCCCGCCAATGAAACAATCCATTTTTACAATGGTTGGACTTATGACAAAGCTCCTACCGAATGGCAATATCTCTTCGATATGCCTCCTCATATGGATGAACATGGTCATGAAATTTCTCCAGGAGCAGATGGGGTTGCTGACCTTCACATAACACAAGTAGATTAAAAATCTTTGGAAGCGTCAAAGCTTCATTCCTACAAAATACACTTTTTCTGAGCCCTGCGGTCGAGCCGCAGGGCTTTATGTGGAGAGGAGATGATGTCCCGCTGCCCCTCAGCGGGATATCCAGCACATGACTTATTACGAAGTTACCCTGCACAGGGTCATCCTCGCGCAAGCGAGGATGACAGCGGAGTGTTTAAATTTACAGAAGATAAAAAACGTCCAGTATTAAAATTTCTAAAGAATAAACCTCAAAATAACACTGACAAAAGCCTTTCGCAGCAAGGGCATCTTTTTGCTGAATATCGGCGGATTCTTCCGCTGGATTCCAAAGTCCATTCCGCACATGATCGATTAAAGCGGGGGAGACTTCATATCCTTCAATAGAGAGAGAGTTATAAGCATCTTCTTGGTAGTGCTCCTCTACGGCAGAGAGATAAGCTTCAACGTTCTGAGGAAGCCCAGGAGCCTCTGAGAACAAGTCAAGATAACATGATTTATGTGTATTAGTCCAACATGATTTTTATGCATTAAAGATCTAGAAGAACTAGGATGTGTCGACATTTACCTCTCCCCTTGTGGGAGATACTGCGTTCAGAGTCAAGGAGGATGTGTTGTTTTCTAATAACATATCCCCCCCTCTCATCCTTGGAACGCAATTTGCTTCTTCATGACGCCAAAGATGATATGTAAAAGCTTATGCATAACAGCTCCTACAATCACTTTGCCTTTCTTCCCTCGGCTGCGTAACTTATCAATA
>JAKFXB010000135.1 GCA_021731585.1 Alphaproteobacteria bacterium | reverse complement strand
TAAGGGCTCTTTGAAATATTAGTATTATTTATATCTTTTCCGATGATGAATCTTGTCCCTTATTTTCTATAGTTAATAGGCTCTTACTGGAGAGACGAAATTAACAGGTTTGACTGCCAACAAGGAACACCTTAGTTTCTGAAGAATATTTTCAGCTGTATTGCCAATAAAAAAACCTGGAATCCCTGTCCGTGCTTTGTCGCCAACCTGAGAGTCGGAGATTAATATTTAAAAGTTTCCTTAAGATAAAGAGTTGGATAATAAACATTTATAATGATATTTAATTCTATATGTCAATTAAGCTCTCCGTAGAGTCCTTCTGTTTGTCATTGCTATAATAAGATTATAAATCACCTTTATTTTCTCTGTGCATGCTCTTGTGTGGCAGTACATAGTAAGAGGACAATCCCGAGAAAACAGGATAATAAAGATCCAATCAAAACCCCTATTTTCATCTGATTAATAAGATACTCATCATTAAAAGATAACACTCCAATAAACAGACTGAAAGTAAAGCCAATACCACACAGAATACTAATCCCAAAATATTTTCCCCAACTTAATCCCTGAGGAAACCTACAAAATCTTAATTTTACACTCATATATGAGCTTAACATGATTCCTAAAGGTTTTCCAATACACAGCCCTGCTATGATACCCATAGCTACAAGTGAACTAAAGTCACTGTAGGTAACTTCTTTAAAAGAGATCTCTGCATTTAAAAAAGCAAAAAGAGGGAGTACTATAAATGATACTATGGGGTGTAAAAAAGATTCTAACCTTTTTAAGGGAGAACTAAAAGAATGCTGTACGGGATCATTATGTAGGGGGATAAATAAGCCAAGAATAACTCCTGCAATAGTTCCATGGATGCCTGTTTCAATTAAAGCAAACCATAATCCCATCCCTAGGAGGAGGTAAGGAAATAGCCTACGTATATTCCAAAAATTAAGAAGAGCTAAAACTATTATGCAAACTGCACCTAATAGGAGCGGTATAAAATGAATGACTGGGGTATAAAATATTGCTAATACCAAAACAGCTATTATATCATCAATAATAGACAAACTTAGTATAAATATACGTATATTACTTGGAAGTTTATGCAGCAAAAAATATACAACCCCTAGAACAAACGCTGTATCGGTTGCGATCGGAATACCCCACCCTTTTGTTAAAATTGGGTCAGAAAAAGTAAATAAAATATAAATTAAAGCTGGCATTATGGCTCCTCCAGTGGCCGCAATGACTGCTAAAGGTAGATATGACTTATCTACTAACTCTCCTTCAAAAAAGAGAAATTTTGCTTCTAGGGTTAACACTAAAAAAAAGAGCGCCATTAAACCATCGTTGACCCACTTAATGAGAGGCTTAGTTAAAGAATAATCTCCAAGAGTAACGCTTATTGGAAAATTAACAAATTTAACATATTGCTCATTTAATTCAGTATTACTAATGCATAAAGCAAGCAAAGCTCCCAAAAAAAGAAACATACTGGAGAGAGACTCAACTCGAATATATTTTTTTGTTATTAACTGCATGAAGTCCTCATATAAATTTTTCTTTAATTTACCATAATTTAGATAATAAACTCTTAAAGGATTCTTTTGTTTTAGACTGTGTCGATATTTAGTTTAGCCATAAACAGATAACAGAGGTATGATCAGGGGCCACGAAAACTTAGCAGACGAATTATTCAAAACACCTCAAAAACTTTGGGAAAAATAAGATGAAATTCGTTTATCCAGAATTTTGGTCAATCATCAACAACAAAAATTCACTCTGTCCATACATATTCACACTTCCGTTGACTTTGTATCTTTTAATCCTTTGCTCAACTCTTGCCGCGCCGCTTCCGCTAATTTTTCGTACCGATCCTTAATTTGTTTCAGCTGCTCTTCTGTCAACTCTTCCAAATCCAAAAGAGCATTATGTGCGCCCTGGTGGGAGCGAATGAGTTCATCCAGCTTAATTTGTATCGCCTCTCCATCCCTGTTTTGCGTATTTTGGATGAGAAACACCATGAAAAAGGTAACGATCGTTGTGCTTGTATTAATAACAAGCTGCCACGTATCTGAAAACTCAAAAAAAGACCCTGAGATAAGCCAAAGAAAGACACTGGCGCAGGCTAATACAAAAGTTGTAGGTTGTCCTGAAGCACGGGCAACAATACGTGCAAAGTTTGAAAAATGTTTTGTGATGTTCATTAATATTATTCCTTTTTTATTGCTCTTTTCCCTGTTACTTTCCATAAAGTAACTCAATTAATAATGCTTCGGAGATGATGGATGGCGCAAGCAAATCTTAAAAAACAAAGCCCAACAAACTCTCTTACCCCTATGATGGCCCAATACCTTGACATTAAATCCCAGTATCAGGACGCCCTTTTGTTTTATCGCATGGGTGATTTTTATGAGCTTTTCTTTGAAGATGCCATTCTAGCCTCAAAAGCCCTTGACATTGCCCTGACCAAGCGCGGCAAAGGGCAGGATGGTGAAGACATTCCCATGTGTGGCGTTCCCTTTCATGCCAGCGACAACTATCTTGCACGCCTCATCCGTCAAGGATTTCGGGTTGCTATTTGTGAACAAACGGAAAGCGCTGAATCCCGCACAACAAAAGGCCCTTTGAAGCGGGAGGTTATCCGGATCATTACTCCAGGAACCCTCACGGAAGAAGGTTTACTAGAGGCAAGCCAAAACAACTTCTTAACGGCCCTTGTGCCCAGTAAAACTGAAATGCTGGGCCTTGCGTCCCTTGATATTTCCACGGGCGATTTTTGGGTAGAATCTACCTCTCTATCTCACCTCGAAACAGTTCTAGCCCGTCTACAGCCCAGCGAACTTTTGCTTCCAGACTCCTTCCTCAAAACTTCCGACCTTTATGAGCTTTTTCAAGATCTTAAAAAGCGATTCACTCCTTTACCTTCCAGTCGGTTTGATGAGCAAAATGGTCTTGAGCGTTTGAAGGAGCTCTATGGTGTTGATACCTTAGAGGCTTATGGAGACTTTAAACCTCAAGAAATCGCAGCCTGCGGAGCTTTGGTGGATTACATCCGTTTAACCCAAAAGCAAGATATCCCCTCCTTAAAGCCGCCAAGACGCCTCAAGGAAGGGGGGCGCCTGGAACTTGATGCTGCAACCCGCCGCAATTTAGAACTTCATTTTTCTCTCACTGGGGAAAAACGGGGTAGCCTTTTAGAGGTGATCAATCATACAGTCACCGCCATGGGCGCGCGCCTTCTCTCCCAGCATCTGGCAGCGCCCCTTACAAATCTGAAGCAAATTCAAAGGCGTCTCGACTGTGTGGATTTTTTTTATGAAAATCCTTCCCTGAACAAAGCCTTGCGCGCCGTTTTAACCTGTAGCCCTGATTTAGAGCGCCCTCTAGCCCGTCTGAATTGGGGACGAGGTGGCCCGCGAGACCTAGCTGCTCTCCAGCGGGGGCTGTCTCTTCTGCCCGACCTTAAAAAGATTTTTGAGGCCCAGCCCCTCCCTGAAAGCCTCACCAAAGTTTTAAAGGGTTTGGGACATTATAACGAACTTACAGACCGCCTGAAGCGTGCCCTCAAGGATGAACTTCCGCATTTAACCCGTGAAGGGGGATTTATTCGCTCTGGTTATCATCCTCCTCTAGATGAGCTTTTAGCCCTCAAAACAGACAGCCAAGGAGCTCTGATGGCTCTTCAAGAGAAGTACATTTCTGAAACGGGAGTGACATCTCTTAAAATAAAACACAATAATATTGTGGGTTATCACGTTGAGGTCACAAGCCTCCATAAAGATAAGTTAGGGCCTGGATTTATCCACCGGCAAACCATGGCTAACGCCATGCGCTTTTCCACCCTAGAGCTGGCTGAGCTTGAAAAAAAGATTATCAGCGCCCTGGACCAGGCTCTTGCCATGGAATTGCATCTTTTCCAAGATTTGGTAGAGGAGGTCACGGCACGGGCTTCCGCCATTGTTGAAACGGCTCACGCCTTTGCTGCCCTTGATGTGGCCGCAAGCCACGCTTTTCTTGCAATAGAGAAAAATTATTACAAGCCTCTCCTGGATGAAACCTTGGCCTTCGAGATTGATGGGGGACGCCATCCGGTGGTGGAGGCCCTTCTCCCCCAAGGCACGTCCTTTATTGCCAATGGATGTCACCTGAAAGGGCTCTGGCTTCTTACAGGGCCAAACATGGCGGGCAAGAGCACTTTCCTCCGCCAGAACGCCCTGATCGCTCTCATGGCCCATATGGGCATGTATGTGCCCGCTCAAAAGGCCCATATTGGCATCATCGACCGTATTTTTTGTCGAGTGGGCGCCTCTGATGATTTGGCGCGTGGCCGCTCAACCTTTATGGTGGAAATGACCGAAACGGCCACCATTTTAAACCAAGCCACTCCGCGTAGTTTTGTGATTTTGGATGAAATCGGACGAGGCACAGCCACCTTTGATGGCCTTTCCATCGCCTGGGCTTGTGTTGAGCATCTTGTACATGTCAACCAATCGCGCGCTCTTTTTGCAACCCATTATCATGAGCTCACTGCTCTTGAGAAATCCTTGGAAGAGGTCAGTTGTTATACCGTCAAAATTCGAGAATGGGAAGACCAGGTCATTTTTCTTCATGAAATTGGAAAGGGAACGGCAGATAAGTCTTATGGTATTCACGTAGGAAAGCTTGCCGGCCTTCCGCTCGCCGTTGTAAGGCGGGCCGAAGAAGTCCTCCTGACCCTCGAGGAAACAAAACCCAAGCCCAAATTGGCTTCAAAACCTCTTCCCCTTTTCATGGAAGTCTATAGTGCCCCCTCTCCTTTAACCAAAGCTGTTGAGACCTTAAATCCTGACGAATATTCTCCGAAGGAAGCTTTGGAAAAGCTATATACTTTAAAGAAACTTTTAAAGTAGAGCAAATTTCAAAATTCTTTCCACTTTGAAAAATTCAAAATATCTGGGGTTCCTTTCTGCACAATTAAAATGTAAAAATATTCTGAAGTAATGGTTGTTGTTAGTGTGTGGGATTGATAGAAAGATTCATAAGCCCCTGCATCTCTAAGCCCTCAAGAGGAATCACCCACCCCTTTCATCGGAATACGCAAGATAATTCATAATACTTACTTTTTAGGCAATTTTATTGCATCGTACAAGGTTGATACTCAGGCAAAAACTATAGCAAGCTCTTGATTTGGTTAATAACCTTGTCTTGACCCTCGCTGGTCAAATTGGATCCAGAAGGAAGACACAGTCCTTTTGCGAAAATAGCATCGGAAATACTATTACCTTTTTCATGCTCAAAGTAATCACAATCCTTGAAAAGCGGCTGTGTATGCAAAGGCTTCCATATGCGTCTAACTTCTATGCCACGCCTTATGAATGAATTTAACTTTAATTCAATATCACCATTAAAATTTTGCAATACCCCACATGAAAGCCATCGTGTAGAAAAATACCCTTCAGGCTCGGGCATCCAATCAAAAATATTCATTTCTTTAAAAGCACTAACATATTTGTTGAAAATAGTTCGTCTTGAATGAATACGGTCATCAAGGACGATCAACTGTCCTCTTCCCACACCCGCCAAAATATTACTCATTCTATAATTATAGCCAATTTTAGAATGAAGATAGTAATTTGCTGGGTCTTTTGCCTGTGTTGATAGAAACCGAGCATGATTAATAAGATCTTCATCTTCTGATACGAGCATACCACCACCGGAAGTTGTGATAATTTTATTTCCATTGAAAGAATAAATGCCTAGTTTTCCAAATGTTCCGCTGGGACGTCCTTTGTATTGAGCCCCGAGAGATTCTGCAGCATCTTCAATGATAGGGACTTCGTACTGATCGCATATCTTCACCAAAGCGTCCATATTCGCACTTTGTCCATAGAGGTTAATGATCATAACAGCTTTGGGGAGTTTTCCCATTTTTCCATAGTGCTTTAATGCTCGTTCAAGCGCCGAAGGGCACATATTCCAAGTTTCTGGTTCTGAATCAATAAATACGGGTGTTGCACCTTGGTAAAGAATTGGATTGGCGCTTGCAACGAAAGTGAGAGATGAACAAAAAACAATATCTCCTGAAGTTACACCCAAAACAACAAGAGCCAGGTGAAGCGCAGCAGTTCCGGAGGAAAGAGCTAAAGCATGAGGACTCTGAATTTTTTTTGCAAATTCTAACTCAAAATTTTCTACATTAGGACCGAGAGGCGCAATCCAATTTGTTTCAAATGCATCATGAATAAAGTTAATTTCGTTCTCCCCCATGTGAGGAGAAGACAATAATACGGGAGGAGATTCTATATTCTTTCTTAAAACCACATCTATGGGCTTAAAATCATCATCCAAGATGGGAATATGTTGAATATCATGCTCTTTCATTATCTCTAGTAATTTAGACACTCCCTCCTTTCTATTTGCCCATAACGGTTGAATTGGATCTAAAGAATCAAGCAAAACGCTTGACTCTCCACATTTAATTATCAGTCTTCTCAAATCACCGTCGGTTATTGTGCGAATAAACTTCCCATTTTCATCTATTAATAAGCAAAGCCCCATCTGAGAGTGTTCAATAGCTTCATAAGCTTCTTTTACTGTTGAATGGCTTTGTAATAAAAATTTTTCTAATCTCATAAATTTGCACTCTTTGCTGGTATGCCATAAACTGTTTCTTTAGAAGGAACATCACGCGTCACGACTGCGCCTGCTCCAATTATGGAGTAAGCCCCTATGATTACACCAGGCAAAACAACAGCGCCCGCCCCAACCATACTTCCTTCATGAACGATTACTTGTCCGCCTAAAGTTGCATTGGGTGCGATATGCACCCAATTCCCAATGAAACAATCATGGTCTATGATGGACATATGATTTGCAATGACCCCGTATCCTAGTTTTGCGTGTGGTGCAACAACGGCTCCTGCAGCAATAAAACTACCTGGCGATATTGATGCAGTACAGCTCACAATAGCCTTGTTATGCTGAATTGCAACAAGATCATCCAGACCCTTTGAATGCTTTATTGATAAAGCTTTTCTCACTTTGTTATCACCAATAGCAATATGTAATCGAGCTTTTAAGTCTAAGTGCTTTTGATCTTGCACCCGCCATTTTTCAAAAACAAGAGTATTAATAAGATGCGGTGACGTATCATAGACAACAATTGAGTCTTGATTAGTCCCATTGCTATCAAGAGCATCTAAAACAACTTTTGCGTGCCCACCCGCCCCTAAAATCGCAGTTAGAAATGAGTTATTCATTAATATGTATCCACTATTTAAACCAATAGAGCTCTAGAAACTGTATGGTTATGGCTTACAATTCCAGAGAACTTAAGGAGTTTCAGATAAAATTATTACTAAAGCCACAATGAATGTCTTGATCGCTTTAGTGCGTGGATCTTTTCCTCCTCAAAATTTGAAATGAAATAAATATTACTATCACGTATATCAAAATCGATCATAGCGTCAAGTTGTTTTGTAAAAATAAATTTGGATAATACCGCTTTTATTTTACTTAACCATAAGAATAGACATTTAATATCAGTAAATCTTGATTATGTTTCTTGATCTCCAACGAGAATATATAAGTTTATCGGCGAAGAAAGAACCCTTGTATAGGGATCTGTTTTTTAAAAAACTACTGCGTATTAAGAAAAATCAAACGGATATTTTGTCTGATAATCAACTGGACTTTGATGTGTCATATACTTATATGTATATCATGAATGAATTTTTAACCGCTGAGATAAAAGGTCTCAAACCTCCTAAAATTTTTATGAGGAGATGAAAATTATAGAACTAGCCTTAAGAACTATTAGAAGGAGCTCCGCTATGACCACCATCGCTACCATTTGTGCTCGTAGAAATTCTCAAAGTCTACCAGAGAAAAATATCCGTCCTTTGATAGGAAAACCTCTTATCAACCATACCATTGAACAGGCCTTAAGTTACAAAATTTAATTGTTGATGGTGGTTTGACAGTTTGGTAATGGGAAAAAGCTATATAGATAGAGGCTTTTTCAGAATCATCAATGTGGTGTAATTTTTCGCAAAAGAAAGGAAAAGAAGTGGCAATGACAAGAAAAAATAAATCCCTGAATCATTGTTATGTGATAGCTGAGGCAGGAGTTAATCATAATGGAGATTTGAATAAAGCCATTGAAATGATTCAGGTGGCTGCTCATGCGGGAGCTGATGCTATTAAGTTTCAAACCTTTAAAGCAGAAAACCTTGTGTCTCTTCATGCAAAAACTGCACAATACCAAAAAGATAATGCTGGGCACGATAACCAATATGAAATGCTTAAATCCTTAGAACTTTCATATAAAGATTATCAATCACTTATCCAAAAAGCTTCTGAATGTAATATTGAATTTATGTCGACTCCTTTTGAGGAAGAGTCTTTAGATTTCTTAATTGGATTGGGGATGAAAAAAATTAAGGTGGCTTCTGGAGAAATCACTAATTTTCCCTTTTTAAAGTATATGGCAACCAAAAATCTTCCTATTATTCTATCTACTGGAATGTCCTCTCTTGAGGAAATTCAAGAAGCCGTAGCTGTTATTTATGATGAAAGAATGAATTGTGGATTTCAGGAACCTCTCCAATCAATCTTAACGATTTTGCATTGTACTTCAAACTACCCTTGTCCAATTGAAGATGCCAATTTAAAGGCAATCACTACGATAAGAGAAAATTTTCATCTTCCTATAGGATATTCGGATCATACAATCAGTTTGGATGTTGCCTTAGTTTGTATGGGCCTTGGGATGAGCGTTTATGAAAAACATTTTACTTTAGATAAAAATCTACCAGGACCAGATCATAAAGCATCTTTAGATCCACAAGAATTAAAAGAAGTTATTTCTAAAATTCGAATGGCAGAGCTTTCCCTTGGAAATGGAGAAAAGAAAGAAACTCCTGAGGAACTTGGTGTTAGAAAATTGGTGCGGAAAAGTATTCTTCTTGTTGCAAACAAAGAAAAGGGCGCTTTAATAACACATTCGGATATTCGTCTTTTAAGGCCAGGAACGGGCCTGCCTCCCAAAAATGTGGATAAAGTCATTGGTGCTAAAGCAGCTAGAGATTTAACTGAGGGAACAATGTTGGAGTGGAGCGATCTCATTTTATGAAGAAAATTTGTTACATTACGGGAACTCGCGCTGAATTTGGGCTTATTAAATCAACTTTAAAGCTGGCTTCAGCTCACCCTGAGCTTGATATTTCTGTTTGCGTTATGGGAATGCATATCTTACCTGAAATAGGCCTCTTAGGAGAAACATCTAAGGAAATTGAGGAGTCGGGATTAAAAATTACGGGAAGAATTGAAAATCCATCTCTGGCCTTAAGAAGCGGCGTAGGGATGGTTCAAGCTTTTGCGGCTCAAACATTAGGATTAGTTCCTATCCTTGAAAAAGAAAAGTTTGATTTTGTAATGGTTCTAGGAGATAGAGCCGAAATGCTTGCGGGGGCATTGACTGCTGCTCATCTTAAAATCCCTGTTATTCATATACATGGTGGAGAGCGTTCTGGAACAATTGATGAATCTGTTCGCCACGCAATTTCTAAGATCGCGCACTATCATTTTGTAGCTACTGATTCAGCCCGACAAAGACTCATTAAGATGGGGGAAAGAGAAGATAACGTTTTTGTTACAGGAGCTCCAGGGCTTGATGACATTAAAACAGTCCCTTTAATCTCCCCCCAGGATCTTTTTACGGAGGTAGGATTTACCTCAGCAAGAAAAACAGCCTTAGTTATTTATCATCCCGTTCTTCAAGAAGAGCTTGATGCAGATGAGCAAATGTCTTCTCTTATCGAAGCTATTAAATCTCTTGATTTACAGGCTGTGTTTCTCGATCCAAATACAGATGCAGGGTCATTAGGAATTTTAAGAGCTCTTACAAAAGCAAAGCAAGAACCCTGCTTCAGATTTTTTGAACATCTTGAACGAAGACAATATTTAAGTTGGCTTGCAGCATGTGATGTTATGGTAGGAAATTCAAGTTCTGGTATTATAGAAGCAGCAAGTTTAAACATTCCTGTTGTTGATATTGGAAGTCGACAGAAGGCGCGAGAAGCTTCAAAAAATGTTATTCGTAAATCAAATTCTATTGAAGAAATTAAAGATGGAATTTCTCAATCTTTAGATATTAAGAAAAGAAACTTTTTGAATATCTATGGTGATGGAACCGCAGGAAAAAAAATAGTTGAGACATTAGTTAATTTACATCCTGATCCACAGGTATTAAATAAACTTAATACATATTAATTAATTTTTATGAGATGTAATAAATAGAAAGCATAAGAATGATGAGTAATGAAGATACGAATCCAATTTTTAAATTAATAACGGTTAAATAGTGAAAATATAATTAGATGAGCACTTGGAAATATATTTTTTTAAACAGTATGATTGTTGTAGGTGCCACGGGACTCGGAAGGATTTTAGGATTTGTTCGAGAAACTTTAATTGCAGGAGTCTTTGGTAAATCCTATGCTGCTGATATGGTTGTAATAATTTTAACAACCCCAGATATTTTGCTAAATTTCCTAGTAGGTGGAGCACTTTCCATTGCTATTATGCCTGAATTAGCATCTGCGAATTCTCAACAATTCATAAAACTCATATCTAAATTTCACATATTTACAGGAATCATTTTCTTAATTTTAACAGCACTTATGGTCATATTTTCTTATTATTTTATCAAAATAATGGCTCCGGGTTTCCCTCCGGAGTATGTTATGGAAGCTTCAAAGTTGCTAAAAATTTCTGCTTTAAGCATTCCGCTAATTATTTGGTCAGGAATTACTGCTTCTGCACTTAACTCAAAAGGTGCTTTCTTGTCCCCCTCGCTGGGGACAGCCTTCTTTAATTTAGTTATTTGTGGAGCTCTTTTTTTTGTTTTAACAACGCATTGGAATACATATTTAGTAATTGCCTTTTCTATTGTCGTTGGTGCTTTTTTGAGATGGGCAATCCAAGTGTACTCTTTAAGGAATATAGTCTTAATAGACATAGAAAAGTCACAGCAAGTTAATTTAAATTATAAAACCGTATTTAATAGATATTCTCATGCCTTTTTTGCTACTTTTGCTCTTATGATTTTTCCAATTGTGGCTAGATTCTTTGCCAGCAAAGGAGGAGAAGGACAACTTGCAAATTTAAACTATATACAAAAGTTAATGGATCTTCCCATTGGTCTGTTAGTTGGAAGTATGGCAACGGTTCTTCTTCCTAAAATAATTAACGTTGCTGATAAGGAAAAAACAATTAAACTAGGTGTTATATTGATTTCTATTTCTTGTGCTTTAATTGCGGCTATTATGTCTTTTTTTTCAATTGAGATTATTACAGTGTTCTTTGGTCATGGTGCATTCGGAGCAGAAGATATTGCTGAGTTAGCGAGGCAACTTAAGCTTGCATCTTTGATGCTTCCATTTTATGGAATCGTAGTATTTTTAGTTAGTACACTTGCAGTAACACCCTTATCACGGCAGAGTGCGTATTCATGTTTATTAGGGGTAATTACTTTTTGTCTATTAAATACTCTGTTTGTAGATCAGATTACTCCCAATAAGATATATCAAAATCTTATTATTAGTTATATATTTATTTCTTCGCTACAAATTTACTTTTTCTTACATAAAAAGGGTAAATATGCTTCAATTGATGTTCATATCAAAGGATCCTAAGCTGGCTAGAATAGCTATTAATGGAGGAGTTATCATACAATGATGTGAGATCACGAGAGAGTCTTTCCCTTCTTAGACTTTTAGTCAGGATAAATCCCTATCATGATAAAACCAATCAAGAGATAGAGGATGTTATGCGGTTTAACTCTCAAATGATTATGTTGCCAATGTGGGACTGACCTTACGCCTTTAACAGCCCAACGATATCCTTAATTTCATTCATGTGAGTGCAAGCCAAATCCCGTGCTTTTTGTGAACCCTTTTCTAAAATCGCGTCAAGGCGCTCGGGATTCTTAAGGAAGACTGTCATTTTCTGACGAATAGGCTCAAGAGTGTTAATAAGTAACTCGGTCAGTTTTTGTTTAAAGTGAGAGAAATTTTGTCCTTCAAATTCACGACAGACGGCGTCCAAACTTTGATCAGAAAGGGCTCCATAAATTCCTAAAAGGTTAAGGGCTTCCAAGCGATTTTCCATGGCTTTTGGATCTCCCGCAATCGGATCTGGATCAGTTTTAGCCTTGCGAATTTTAAGAGCAATGGCATCAGGATCATCGGAAAATTGAATACGACTGTACTCAGAAGGATCTGATTTGCTCATTTTCACAGACCCATCCCTCAGGCTCATCACCCGCGCAGCCGTTTTCAGGATAACAGGCTCGGGCAGTGGAAAATAATCCACTTGATATTGGCGATTAAAGGCCCCTGCGATATCTCTGACAAGCTCAAGGTGCTGCTTTTGATCCTCTCCAACAGGAACGTGGGTTGCCCTATAGGCAAGAATATCTGCGGCTTGAAGAACGGGATAGGCATAAAGGCCCAGATTGGCTTGTTCCCTTTGCTTGCCAGCTTTTTCCTTAAATTGAGTCATACGATTAAGCCATCCAAGGGGGGTCAAACAGGACAGGATCCATCCAAGTTCACAATGAGCTGAGACAGCGCTTTGAGGAAAAATATAAGACCTTTCAGGATCAATACCTGCGGCGAGATACACAGCAACAATTTCTCTCACATTAGAACGCAATTTGGACGGCTCAGGTAGCGTGGTTAAAGCATGAAGGTCGACAAGACAGAAAAAGCTTTCATGCTCCTTTTGCATGGCAACCCAATTGCGAAGAGCTCCTAAGTAGTTTCCTAAATGGAAATTCCCCGTTGGCTGAAGTCCTGAAAATATGCGTCCCATTATGCCCTCGATAAAAACATGGATTTCAATTCATTCAACTTAAGGGCTCCCACTAAATGAGAGAGACTTAAGAACCCAAACAGTCCAATAAGGATAAGTCCCATAATAGAGAAGCCTCTTGAAAAAGCCCCTTCGAGTGCTAAGGGTTGAATGAGGTATTGAGACACTTGTAATAGCGCCGTTGTTCCTGCACAAGCTAAAAGCATGCGCGTTGAAAATTTCTTCAGGTGGCTTTCAAAGGTAAAATATTTTCGGCGCCACAAAAGGTATCCCAATAATAAAGCATTAACCCACGCAGCTGCAGCTGTTGCAAAGGCAATGCCAACCTGTTGGTACGTTCCCATCAAAGCCAGGCTTAACCCGATATCCACAATAATTCCTGCACAGGCACTATAGACCGGCGTCATGGTATCTTGGCGCGCAAAGAAGCTGGAACTAAAGACTTTTATAAGCACATAGGCCGGCAATCCTATCGCAAGAGCCCGTAGGGTTAAGGCCGTGGCGAGCGTATCTTGAGCGGAAAATGCCCCTCGCTCAAACACGATCATGATAAAAGGTTCTCCAAGGATGATAAGGGCAAGAGCCGCGGGTAAGGTTAGGAACATGGAAAATTCAATGGCTTCATTTTGTGTCTTTTGAGCCTGTTGCCATGATTTTGCACGAAGTTGCCGTGAGAGAATAGGTAAAAGGGCTGTGCTGACCGCAACCCCAATCACACTCAACGGAAGCTGGTTCAGCCGATCTGCGTAATTAAGATAGGAAATCGCTCCTACAGGAAGCCAGGAGGCAATATAAGCACCAATAAAAAGATTAATCTGCACCACCCCTGAGCCAAAGGCAGCAGGAGCCAACACCTTAAAAAACTTTTTGACATTCCCATTAAATCGCGGCCACACAAAGCGAAGGCCCATTCCCGCCTTCAGTGCGGGAATCCATACCCACAGCCATTGGATAATGCCACACACCATAATTCCCCAACTAAAGGCATACCCGGGCGAAAAAAATTGATCATAAAAACCTAAAACCACAGCAACAATGGCGACATTTCCCACCATGGGAGAGCTCGCCACAAACGCAAATTTATCCATGGAATTTAAAATCCCACTATAAAGGGCCGTTAAGGAAATAAAGAGAATAAAAGGAAAGGTGATGCGGCTGAACTCAATAGCGTAATAAAGACGGTCAGGGGTTTCTTTAAAACCAGGAACCACAAGGGCCATAAAAGAAGGAAGGAAAAGTTCAACAAACAGCATTAAAAGAAAGAGAATCCCTACCCATACCGTTAAGATTTGCTCTGCAAAGGTACGGGCTTCATCTTTCCCTTTTGTAGCAAGAAGTCCCGCAAATAAAGGAATAAAGGAGGCATTAAAGGCACCTTCCGCAAAAAGTCGGCGAAAAAATGAAGGAACTTTAATCGCAATAACAAGCGCATCCGCGGCAGGCCCAGCACCGAGAAAGGATGCTGTTAGCACTTCTCGCAAAAAGCCTACTATGCGGCTTCCGATTGTATAACCACCAACAGTTGCAATAGATCTAACAAGATTCATGAATAATCACTCCTGCAACAATTAAAATCAATACTTGAATTTAAAAA
>JAKFXB010000152.1 GCA_021731585.1 Alphaproteobacteria bacterium | reverse complement strand
TTGTGGAAGGATATGTATCAAAAAGAAGAAAATTAACTTAAGCACTGTTTTTGCAGGACAAAAAGTAGGAATTACAGAAACAGAGGAGGGTATATGGCTTGTTTCTTTTATGCAATTTGATCTAGGATATTTTGATGAGGACTCTTGTAGAGTGGAACCTTTAGATAACCCCTTCAAGGAAAAAGTGTTACCCATGTCCTCGGTATAATCTGTTACCTATGTCACAGGAACGGACCAGGGAATCCCTGGTAGGCGCTGCGGGATTCGAACCCACGACCCTCTGATTAAAAGTCAGGTAATGTAGAATCTTTTTCTTCCCTCGGATTGCTCCATTTTTCCAGTTATATACTTGTGTTTTGAAGATTTTAATCTTCTCATTCAATCTCATTTATTCTCAAAAAATCTCGCTTATTCTCGCTACGTTGGTGACAATTTGGAGACAATTTCCTTGCCATCATGATAATTAAAGTTCTATAGTTCATAGCAATAAAGGATAACAAAAAATGCCTAAGATCACAAAACGATTTGTCGAAGCGATAACTGCAGATTCTGAAAAAGTTCTAAAATTTTGGGATACTGAACTTAAGGGATTTGGTGTTGTGGTTCTTCCTAGTGGAAGATGCACCTATTGTGTTCAATACAGAAATGCAGATCGTATCAAGAAACGCCTGAAGGTTGGTGTTCATGGTCAAATTACTACAGAAGAAGCGAGAACCTTGGCAAAGAAGCAGTTAAGCCATGTGGTTCATGGGGAAGATCCTCTGGAACAAAGAAGGATTGAAAGAGGTTTTCCACGAATGGATGAATTGGCCATTCAGTATTTTGAGAGACATGCGGAACGTAAGCGAGTAAAAAGCCGAAAGGAAGATAAAGCTATGTTGGATCACTTCATTTTACCAACCTTTGGAGATAGGCGAGTCTCTCAAGTTTCATTCCACGAAATTCAAACCTTGCATCTCAAATTGAGGAAGACGCCTTATCGTGCAAACAGAATATTGGCTCTCCTTTCAAAAATGTTTTCTCTTGCTATTTCTTGGGGGTGGAGGAGTGATAATCCCGTCCTTGGAATTGAAAGATACCAAGAAGAAAAACGCGACCGTTGGTTAAATGACGAGGAATTGGAAAGACTTTGGAAGGTACTCAATGCCTATCCAAAGCATTTGACGACATATGTTTTTAAATTTCTTCTCTTGACGGGCTCTCGTAAAAGTGAAGTTTTGCAAGCAACATGGGATCAATTTGATCTTGAAAAGGGAGTTTGGACGAAGCCCGCCCATTTAACGAAACAGAAGAAGAAAGAACATCTTCCTCTCTCAAAAGAGGCGATTGAAGTTCTTCATATACTTAAAAAAATGAATCCTGAGGAATCTCCTTATCTTTTTCCTGGGAAGGTAGACGGAAAGCCTCTTCAAGAAATTAAGACTTTTTGGAAAAAGATTCTTAAAGAAGCAAAACTAGAAAATATTCGTATTCATGATTTACGTCATACTCATGCTTCCCATCTTGTTTCAAGCTGTCTAAGTCTCAGTGTTGTAGGTAAGCTTTTATGGCACACCCAAGCCTCAACGACACAAAGATATGCTCATTTAGCTGATTAGCCCCTAAGACAAGCGGCGAAGTTTTTTGGAGATAAAGTGACTAAAATGGCAACAAAGTGAGAGTAAGTTGGAATGATGAGGTTTTAGGGAGGGATATATTTGAAATTTTTCTGTTAAAAATATTTGACTTTTGTTCTATTTTGCGACAAAAATAATTAATCTCTTTTAAAAACACGAACAACAACACCATTGGAGATCTTATGCCAAAATTAGCCCCTCAATTCATTGAAAGCCCTGTTCAGCTTACACAAGAGTTTTTATCAATGGAAGATTTTGCAAAAACCTTCCTTAACCACTTTAGCTCTCATAAAAAACCAGAACGTTTGCAAAAAGATCAAAAACTTCTTCAAAATATTATCCTTCCAGCTTTAGGACAGATGACGGTACAAGATGTATTGCAGAGTCATATTGAAGCACTTCATGCAAAGCTTCGAGAAATGCCCTCCCAAGCAAACAGGGTCTTAGCTCTTTTATCAAAAATGTTTTCATTAGCGATCTCACGGAATTGGAGGGAAGATAATCCTGCAATTGGCATAGAAAGATACCAAGAAGAAAAGCGTGACCGTGGGCTCAATCGAGAAGAGCAAGATAGATTATGGGCTGTATTAGAGAGTTACTCCTCCCACTTAACGGCTTATGTTTTTAAATTTCTTCTTTTGACCGGAGCACGCAAAGAAGAAGTCTTGAACTCTACTTGGGATCAATTTGATCTAGAAAAAGGAATATGGACGAAGCCTTCTTATTTAACAAAGCAAAAGAAAACTGAGCCATTTCTGCTGTCCGAAAAAGCGCTCAATGTTTTGCAAAGCTTAAAGAAGCTGAATACGCAGAATTCTAAGTCTCTTTTTCTGAAAATGGACGGTGAACCCCTCAAAGACATACGCTCCTTTTGGAAAAAAGTTCTGAAAGAAGCCAACCTTGAGGATAAGCATATGTATGATTTACGCCATACTTATGCTCATCTTGCTTCAAATGGATGAGTTGGAAAGGAAGAATTAAGCTTCTAGACTCTTAAGACGTCAATGATGTGAGCGTTGCTATACTTCTTATCTTGGTGTCATAGGGGGACTTTCGATGTCAAGCCAATGGCAAATCGAGGGCTAAAGTTTGTTTGAGTTATCTCTATACTTTTAATGCTGTCTACGAAGTATTGCCCTATCTTTCCTGTTTCATGCTCAACCACAATCAGGAGCAATTGTACTTCTATGGTCTTTTTCAAATCGTAAGGCTCAATTAAATGCTTTTTATCTGCGTAGTTGATCTCGATACATAAGTGATTCGCACCTGCATAACGTACCAATTCTATAGGCAAGTGTTTCTGCCATGCTTGGATCATTCTTGGGGCTTGCCATTCAGAATCAATGTTATCTGGAAGCCGTATGGATTCAAGGGTAGCTTTGGGTTTGTTTCCCTGTATCCATGAAAATAAGTCTGGCAAGACTTCCCAGAAGGGCTCCCTAGCAGGCAAGTTTGGAAGCTGATGTCCTAACATATTTTCCCATTCAGATTCTAATTCAGCCAATTTAGGGTGATTTTCGATCAGCATCATCGTAGGCACTGGGATAGCCTTATATTCGCATTTTTTCTGAAGGATATTGAAAACAGCTTGGGAGCTATCCCCTGAGTAAAGATGACGATAGATATTGATCACATCATAGAGATCTCGAGGGCGTGCACGTTCACTCAAAGCTCTTATTTTTTCAGCAAACAACTCATGAAAACTATAAGTATAGGCCTTGATTTCCTCTGCTGGATTATCTGAATAGGGGTGATGGACTGTTTGTATCTGAGGGTCGGTGACAAGAATTTCATCATCCGTCAAATCCAGTTTTATACGAACGGGGTCACGTCTTCGTTGCATGGGACCAATATAACCAACACGTCCTTTAACAGATTTTCGCCCAGCCTTGTTTTGATATATTTCAAAATCAATCGTATCTTCAGGTATTTCAATGCCCACTGCATCAGAAAGCCAGCTTGCAACTTGCTTAAAACAGCTGGTCAGAAAAACTTTGTCCTGATAGGCCTTATCGATCAGTGTGTAGTCTAAATCTTCCGAAAACCTGAAGGTTTCGAAATAGCATTTCTTAATACACGTGCCTCCCTTAAATATGAGTTTATCAAACAATAGAGGATGATTTTGAATTCCTGCGAGCAACCAACCCAGAACATAATCCTTTTCGACAGTATTCGGATCTAGAGAAAATTCCCACGCGAGATCCATTATTTCCTGTTTCGAGATCATTCTTTTCTCATTCCTTCCACTCTTTTGGAATCCACAAATGCCATCTTGTTACCAAAACATCTGACTTCAACTGTGGATCTATTTTACTATTACCTTTTGTTAATTGCGCTTTGCAAGCTTCGATCATTTCTCTCTCTTGAGGGGAATATCGCTCGAGAAGGAAACCTAGCCTTTTAAAAACAGCCCCATTATTGATGCGAATGGCATAATCTAACAACAGATTTAAGTTGTTGTGTTCCGAGGCAAGGTATTCTTTGAACATATCAGTGACTGGTCGAATGCCTCCCCCTAATTTTGGCTCGTCCAAGAGATCTAAAATGGTTCGTGAGGGATCAGAGACTAAGACCTTTGTTTGTCCCCTCCATATCGTTTTTAAGCCAAAGAATTTCTCGTGAGAAGTTGTAATCAGTAAAAAGCGCGTCCCTTTGATTATAGGTTGATGGTTTTTTTGTTTATGTGTGGTTTTAATGATAATTGTACGAAAAATCTGCTCTGTAAACCCCCAATATTCTGCAGCACTCCAGCCACCTATATAGCAGGGCTGATAGAGTTTATCGGCAACAATCCAGGCATCTTCAAGGGCGATGTTCTTCGTTGCTGATTCTAAGGGTACGGGGACGTATACACCTCTTTTGATTCGTGATAGCCAACCTTTAGAAGCCCAACGCGCTAAGCGTTTAGCTGTATCCTCACGCGACATTCCTAATATCTTCGTTGCCTCATCAATGGAAATAGTTCCTTTGGTTCCGCGGAGAAGAGCCGTAATTCGCTCACGATCGAGTTTGCCAATGCCTGAAGGTGTGTCCATAGTATATTAAAAGTGCCATAGTTCATCTTATAAGTGAACTATAACATCTTCGATATACTTTTTACAAGAGTCATGAAGCGCCCACTCAGTGTTCCCGTTTAACAGACTCTTTATAGATTTATCCTAAAATCCCACTAAAATCTTAGTTTTGATGTTATCTTAATCGCTTACGACCTTTCATCAGTGGTTTGTTTTCATTCGTTTTTCTGATCCACACCTGCCGTGCATGCCCCACTTTTCCTCAACATACAACTATAGCTCTTGACCACAGCTGCTTGAGGTGGTTTGAAATCTACTTCTGCAAGCCGACTCCAAAGGGCCATACCTTCATCTCTTCTGAAGCTTATGCGAGTTTTCCATCTATATTCATTTTGGGATTTCCTTTCCGTGTTTCGACGGCGCACTAGTGGGGGTGATCTTACGATCTCAAAGCCTCTCTGTTATGAATGAAGTCTTGTGCAGCCCCCTCCTACACGTGATTGTCAAATCATAGCAAAATACTTTTTAAAGGCAAACCTCTTTTTTTATATGAGATTTTAAGGAGTTAGAATTTTTATTGATTTTAAGGAACAATAAGAGTCCCTAAACAGCATTTTTTGTATTTTTTGCCACTTCCACAAAAGCAGGGATCATTACGGCCAACCTTTGGAGTTTCACGCTTGAAAGTTGTTGATGCGTCAAAGAGGTTTTTCTCTTCAGACTCTTTTGCATAGGCCCACCAACTTGTTTTTTTAATGACATCTGTAATCAAATCACAATGGGAATTTTCATAAATATCTCTCCTCAGGACCTCTTCTTTCCCCAGTTGAAGTGTACGATCGACATCTTTTATGCCAATCCAAGTACTATTCACCCTTTCCTTTTCATAAGCTTCTTTTATTTCCGTATAGATTTCATCTGGATAAAGATCACAGGCAACACCAATCAATGAGGCCGTCGCGTCTTCATCCTCAATAAAAGAGGAATGATGGAAGAGATTTTTTAAATAGTTCAGGATGAACTCCCTTTCTAAGATGCCAGCTTTAAATAGAACAAGAAGACTGCGAAGAGCGGCATCTCGACTCCAAATGACAACTTGAGAATCTTCTATAAGAGCCTGTATCTTTTTCAAATTTCCATCATAAGTGGATCCGATAAATTGAGGGAGGGCTTCTGTAATGGCATCCCCTATCATGTAGTCTAGTCTTTCCTCAGGCAGGCGAGCAAGCTCAATTATAAGCGGAAAAGCCTTCTGTTCACGGAATTGAGACAAGATATAGAGAGCAAAGAGAGGGGCCATAGTGTCATCGTCTTCAGTTGCAACTGTAAAGACTGCATCACCCAAAACTCTTAACAAAAGAGGGGTTATTTCTTCTCTACGACTCAAGGCAGCTTGAATTGCAGCTTCTGGAAATGCCTTTAAGGGATATTCTAGATCTCCAAGAATATCACTTACAAAGATGAGCTGGTGAGATTCCTTTGGATAGGGTCTGTTTCCACTTCTCACTTTATTTAAAAAAGCGAGCTTTCTCTCTAATTTCTGAGAAATATACTCATCTTCAGTGTCGTCTATGACTTGCTTTTTGACTTGCATCTTTATCGTCTTTCCAATCAGAGGGAAAACACTCTATAAAAGTCACACTGATTCTAATTTATTTCATTTCATAAAAATAGACCGTTCATATACTCGAAGCAAGAAGCCTTTCAAAAGGATTCACAGTGAAGTTAGTTCCTTTCAAGAGCCAAACCCCAAATGACTTAAATCTAGGGCTGCAGATAAAATACTTTTTCTGAAGAGATTTACATGACCTCATTGAAAACAAGCAATAATTTTATGAATATGAATTTTATTGAAAAGAGTTGTTGTAAAGAACCTCTGAAAGGTAATATATATTTAAGATATAAAAGAGTAATGAAAAAACATGACTAAATTAAAGTTACTTCATCAACTTAATCAAACCTTTCCAGATATGTCCTTGAGCCAAGTTGAAAAAACTATTGATATCATTTTTGGAGAAATTGTTGGAGCCTTAGGTAAAGGATATCGTGTTGAATTAAGAAGGTTTGGCGTTTTTTCCATACGTTATCGTGATAGACGCATGGGGAGAAACCCAAAAACAGGGGAAAAAGTTAACATTGAAGGAAAATTTGTTCCTTTCTTTAAGGCTGGAAAAAGATTACGTGACCGTATCAATGTTATTCATGAAAAATAAACACCATTCCTTATTCTCTTTTATACAGCAGCTTAATACATGTCAAAAAAGCCTCTCAGATTTATCTTATCAATGGGTTAAGGTATAGCTTTAGAGTCTTTCATGCCCTTTCACTCAACTGGATAGAACTGCCATCAGTGTCGTCCTCGGTTTACCAACATATTGATTAAAACTTTAAAGGAAGAGAATAAAAATTGAATTTTATTAAAATTTTATTCTTGCTTGAGAGAAAAGAAACCCTTAAAGTTTATGTACTTGTCTCATTGGGAGACAAGCGAGGAACAAAGACGCGACTAACGCCTTTGTCCCTCTAATCACTGCAACTAATTGGGAGTTACAATGACTGCAGATAAACTTACTCAACTTGATCACACTTCTCAACTCCTTATTTTTCAGATCAAAAACGTCAATGAACTTCTTGATAGGGCCTGGAGCGAGTTAGAATTAGCTCGATCAGACTTACGAGATCTCATTATGTTTTATGAAGAATGGGACGAGGAAGTAGAACTCAGGAAAAAACGACTCTATTAAAAAATGTGCCATTCACTCGCTTTCAGTCTATCCTCACCTTTTGAGTTATTTGATGCTTTTCATGCTGTTTTTAAGGATAAAGCTGAAGGTGTGAGAATGGCACAAGACAGTGATAAGGGCTTCGGCTTAGGAGCCCTTTCACTGCTTTTCTCAAAACCAATGAAATTGGATCTGCCCCTTTAAGAGGCGTACGCTAATTCCTCATGTTCTGTGATGGCTTTGATCTCCATAATTCGATCCAGTCGAAAAACTTTCTCTTCCTGACTTGTATGGCAAAAAGCTTTAATTCCCATGTAAGGGATGTTTTGATACTTCATCAACCCAACGTATGTTGGTGTAATACGGCGTGTGGATTTTTCATTGGTTGCATTGAGGTAAATAATCTCAAGGAATTGCTGATTTATAAGAGCAGTTTGGGTAAGTTCACTGGTTTCTTCAGGAGAAAGTTTCAGGGATGGCATGTGCCTTTTAAGATGACTTATGAAGGTAACAACCTCTTCATCGCTCCAGATGTGTTTTGGGTGAATAGGCCTTTTTAAGACCAACCCTTCAAGAGATGTACATCGACTTAAGGCCACATAAACTTGTCCGGACATAAAAGCACCGCTTCCAATATCAAGGATAACTTTTTGAAAGGTTTTCCCCTGACTTTTATGAATCGTGAGGGCCCAGGCGAGGGCGAGAGGGTATTGGGTGAAAGAACCTATAATCTCTGATTGAATGGCGTTTTCTTCAAGAAAAAAACGGTTAATTTCCCATTTGTGAGGAGAGACATGAACAACTGTTCCCTTTTCGAGGCATACAACAATGGAGATATTTTCCTCTTCATCTTTTTCAAATGCCAGAATTTTTCCCATGGTGCCGTTGACCCAGTGTCCTTCAAGATCATTATTCACCATCATAATTTGGGCGCCTTCCTTAAGGGTTAAAGTCTGGCGTGTCGGATAATATTCTTGTCCAAAAGTTCCCTTGATCTGTGCCTCTGCGGTAAAAGGTTTTCCCTTTAAAGCATCCAGCTTGTCTGCATTAATCGTATCCGCGTTACTGTTTTTTGGGGTAAGGTAAATATACCCCTCTGATTCAAAATCTGGTTTCACCCGTTGGTTTAAGAGAGCCATATCCTCTTCTGTCATTGTCTCGTTACGAATGGCGTTTAAAAGGCGAATGAAATGATCCTCTTGCTGACGAAATATTTTCTCCAACTCTATAAAGGTCATTTCGTATTTTTCAAAAAATAGAGCACTGAAAAAATAAGGGCTTTTATAGTGGGCTCCAAAAATGTCTTTCTCTTGAGAGGTCACAACGGGAGGCAATTGATACAGGTCTCCAATAAAAATCATTTGAATCCCTCCAAAGGGCAGGGAAGGATTTTTTCCATTCAAACGTAAGAATCTATCCACACAGTCTAATAAGTCAGCCCTCACCATAGAAATTTCATCAATCACAATGGCATCTAACTTTTTATAAATATTTTTCTTTTCTTTGCCTTTAATCATTTTAATGGAGTTTAAGGTAACGCTGTGTTTTAACCTAAAGAAGAAATGAATTGTTTGTCCCTGCACATTGATTGCCGCCACCCCTGTGGGGGCTAACACAACAATCTTCTTTTTTGTATGGTACCTAAAATAAGTGAGGAGAGTTGATTTTCCGGTTCCCGCTTTTCCTGTGATAAAAAGATTCTGAGGGGTATTCTCCATGAGGTCCAGAGCCTCATTAATGGCAGGATTAAAAGTAATGTTCATGAGATCTATCCTGTTCTCCAAGTTTGCCGGGCAAGGTTTCTTTAGTGGCAGCAAACTTAATATTCGTCATTTATATCCACCCCTTCAAGTTTAAATTTTCTCTGTAGATTTGTTCATAAGAATCAGAAGCGTCTTTCTCCAACCGCTCTCCACCTTTCGAGATTAGCCTCGTCGAAGTTATTTTCCTCAAAACAAGTTGTGAGAAATCCCAGAAGCTGGAGGGCTTTAGAGCGGTTTTCATAGTCTTGGAGGTCGTCTCCGGGAGCGATGTGGAAGACGTCCATAAGGGCAGATTTTTGGACGAGGCCACCAAGCATTATTAAAGTTCGAGTACGACTTTTACGGTCCGCGTTGTGTTGCTGTTTCATCCTCTGTTTTTCTCGGTTAAGAAGATTTTTGAGGCGATTGAGATTTTGGCGCCGCCGTTTCAGTTCTCTGGGAAGGACTGTGCTTTTGAGATTTAGGGCGCCGGAGAAATCGCTCTCCAGCATCGCGCCAAACCTCCATAACTGCGTCCTGAGCGATTGTTTTGTCCCTGATATAGAGAAGTCCCCCGACCAAGATTTGATCTTCCAGGGAAGCTAGATCCAGGGTTGTGATGAGGTGGGCAATATCTTGCTGGCGTTGTTTAAGGAGGGAATCGTATTGAAGCTGTAGATCAGAGATCTTGGCTTTAATGTGATGCATTCCTTGGAGGGGATGCTTGCGAGCAGGTGTTCGATTTGTTTTTGGCGAATGTGTTAAAGAGGCGGCCATGTTTAGCTCCGTTGCTGAGTTTTGATGTTGCCTCTTTGCCTCTTGTATAGCAAGTTTTTTAACCTCACGCAAATGCGGTTGTGGGGGAGGAAAATTGATCTAGAGTGGGGCGGAAAAAATTATAAACAACACAATGTAAACCTTAAGGAATACTTTCATAAATCGTCCGACAGGAGGAGGCGCACTTATGTACGATTGGAACCTGGGGTTCCAATCGTACTTGTGCTTTGTGGCCGCAGGCGCTATTTTAAGTTTACAGTATTAAGTGTGCGGTGTTCAGAAAGAGAGGTAAGACGTTTCGATTGTCTGAGTACTGAGTACTGAGTACTGGATGCTGGACACTAAATACTGCAACAGAGACCTTGCATCACAACTTAAATGGGATTCTCGCTCCCCGCTTTCGCGGGGACAAGCTTTGCGAGGACAAAGATTGACGCCTAGAGTTAGGTGTTCATGGCGATTTACTCGCTTAGTCTTGGCTTTGTCTCACGCAGTGCAGGTCGCTCTGCGGTAGGTTTTAGCGCCTATATGGGAGCTGCGCTCCAGCAGGACGAACGCACCGGCGTTATGCACAATTTCATGTGCAAAGGTGATGTGATCGTCAGTCGGATTTTAGCCCCTGAAGGGGCCCCTACGTGGGCGAAGAATGCCTCCACATTGTGGAATCGAGTTGAGGCGACTGAAGATGAAATCGCAAGCCTACGCTTTCGGGGAGATCCTCGAGATCCAGTTAAAAATCAAAAGAGTTTAGATGCCAAAGAACAGTTTTTATCCTCCGCTCAAACGGCTCAAACCATCATGGGGGCGTTGCCCCTTGAGTTCACCCAACTGGAAGCAGAAGCCTGTGTGGAGGAGTTCCTTAGGGAGCGATTCGTCTCCCGCAGCCTTGTGGTACAATACGCTATTCACTGGGATAGAGGCAATCCTCATTTCCACGGTATGATGACACGACGTCCTCTTGTAGACGGAGAATTTTCTCAACGCAAAGACCAAGAGATCGTCAACAAAGACGAACTTCTTATCACCCGGAAAGAGTGGGAAAAGGTTGCCAACAAACACTTGGAGCTCGGGGGACATGAGGTCCGGATTGATTGTCGGTCCAATAAGGATCGAGGATCTCTTTTTCTTGCCACAGAGCATGAAGGATGGCATGCACAACGACTAGCGGAACAGGGCCTCTACTCCCGCATTGTTTCTGAAAATGAAGAGATTCGCCAAAAGAATATTGAGATTCTTTGTAAGAATCCTGAGGCCCTGATTCATGAAGTCACCTTAAAGAGAACGACCTTTACAAAACAGCATTTAGAAGAAGAAATCATCCGGCGGGTGGGTGGTGATGAGAAACTTTTTGCGTTGTTAAAGTCTAAGGTTGAGGGGATTGAGATTCCTCCTGAATTGATCTTAAAAACGGCTAACCGCAATCAGGACGCTGTATTTGAGGGAGGCTTCGAAGCCCAACTGCAACACCTAGCTGCCAAGCTCACAGATCAGTTTCTCGGTGATAATGATATTTCTTATGAGGTGGGAGAGAACCTATATCGAAATAAGATCTTCACCTCAAGTGCCTACAAAAAGCAGGAAGAGAATCTTGTTCAATTGGCAGATACACTCTCTCAACGGCAGAGTAAAACTGTTTCAGAAGATCTGGTTGCAAGTGCCATTGAACATCGCGAAGAAGAGCTTGGGTTTACATTGTCTGAGGAACAACGTGGGGCCATTACCCATCTCTGTTCTGGCCCTGACATCAGCATCCTAAATGGTAAGGCCGGCACGGGTAAAACCACGCTGTTAAAGGCTGTGGCTGAAGCGTATCAAGGGGCTGGCTATGAGGTCTTGGGCACGTCCTTTCAAGGTAAAGTTGTTGATATCATGGAGCAAGAAATCGGCATTCCTTGTCGAACTCTCGATAGTTTTATCTATGCCTGGAACAAGCATCAAACCAAGAAAGACTTGGTTGAAAGTGGCAAGCTCTTTGGACGTCCTTACATCTATGCCTTTAATAGCATGAAGGAGATGGAGAAATCTCGGTTTACCGAGAAAAATGTAATCATCGTTGACGAAGCCAACATGATTGGAGGGGGACTCTGGGAACCTTTCTTAAAGGAAGTGACAGAGAAGGGTGCCAAGGTCCTTATTGTGCAAGACCCTGCCCAGATTAAGTCTCGAGAGCCGGGGGATTATGGCCGTCTTTTTGCTGAACGGTTTGGCGTTGCTGAAACAATTGAAGTCGTACGTCAACGGATTCCTTGGCAGCGGGAGTGCTCAAAACACCTCAACGACCATGAGGTCTTAGATGGTCTTAAACCTTATTACGATAAGGGGAATTTGACCTGGTTTAATAGCAGGGAGAAAGTCATTACTGTTCTTGCGCAATCTTATGTGAAAGACCAACTCAAAAACCCTGACCAAACCTGTATTGCCCTTGCCTATCGGAATACGGAAGTTCATGAACTGAATCAAGCGATCCGTCAGGTTCTTCAAGAACATGGCCAGCTTCAGGAGACTTTCCAACTTCATGGACAAGAGTACGCCATTGGGGATCGGATTCGCTTTACCGAAAATGATAACCATGGACAGTTTGTACAAAATCTCCAGAGGGAGGATACAATAAAAGGAGTTAAAAACGGGACTTTTGGAATCATTGAAGCCTATGACGAAAGATCTTGCACTCTTACCGTAAGGCTCGAGAATAACAGACGCGTCTGTTTTAATACGACGGCGTATACAAAAATCACCCATGGATATGCCATGGGGGTTCATAAGTCAGAGGGTGGAACCTTTGACAAGAGCTTTGTATCCCTCGATCCTCTCTTGGATCCCCACACCTTCCTTGTCGCCATGACCCGTCATCGCCAAGACGTTCAGGTCTTTATTAACCGGGAGCAGTTCGTTGACTTCAAAGATGTAGTAGATCGGATTGGGCGCGTCAGCCTGAAGGAAACAATTCAAGATTATCAGATTTCCGAAGACCAAAAGCCTTACTTTGATCGCGTTCAACAATATAAGGATTTGCTTGTTGAAGGCGTAAATTTACGAGAAGAAATGGAAGGGGCTCTTGATCCAAAGACGCCCCTTTATAAGCATCCTTCCTATCCCGCCTATCAACACTGCTTTGAGGAGAAGAAGCGAGTTGCGAGCACACTCCTTGAGGACTGGAAGGCTCATGTACCCTATACCCGCCTTGCGGGCCTTCGCAAAGATGTGCTTGAGGTGGAAGCCGGAGTTCGTCCAAGGCTTCTCTCTGACCTTGAATATCGGGCTTCTATTCAAGTTCAAGGGTATATGGATCTTGCGCTTCAAACCCGAACCCTTTGGAAGGAAATTTCGGAGCCTAAGGCTCAAACCCATCCAGGATCTTTGGGTGTGTTTCATCCTCGCTATGAGGAGTACAAGTCCCTCAAAACAGAGCGGGATTCCTTGGCATCCGTATTCCAGGAAAACCAACGTCTTTATGCACCTTTCTTTAAGGTCACCAAGGCTTGTCCTCGAGTCCCATCGGGGAATGAGGCCTCAGGGGAGATAAAGGATTTCTGGGGTGAAACTATTACCAATGACTCTCGAGTCTATTGGACGGGGGTTAAATCCCATGCAGAAGCGCATTTTAAATTCCAAAAGGAAAGACTCACCTATGAGCGAATTCCCGACGAGCAAAAACCTTACTTTGATGTGGTGAAAGCTTATGTTCAAACACGGAATGAGGCTGCAGCTGTTTACGGTCATATACAAAAACAAAAGGAAAGTCCTGTACAGAATGATCCTGGGCAGAATGATCCTGGTCAGGATAATCCTGTAAATGAGAACTCGCCTCAGTCAATTCTCACCATTGAGAAGTTTCATGAGCTTCAAAAGAGGCGTGATGAATTAGCTCTTAAGATTGTTGACTCTCCCAGCCAATATCAGCCCTTCTTTGATACTCTTAAGATCAAGGAAGACAAGCTATTAACCCATGCGGTTGCAGGAGAACTCCGAGAGAAGGTAGCCCTCTATGGTAATGAGACAAATCCGGAGAAGCGCTCTCAACAAGCCATCGATCTTAAAAGAATTCTCACCACTTCTAAAGATTACCGTTTCCTCAAAGAAAGCGGGATCGACTCAAACCGTCTTACCTTTGATATTGCCTTTTATGACAAACTCAAAGCTGGAGAAATTCCAGCAACCCTCAATCCTGAGCAAGTCTATAAGCCCATACAGAGCTATCTAAAAGCTTCTCAAGAATCGGCTCAATTATGGAAAGTCCTGAGCAGCAAAGTTCAAGACCCCCCTCTTCAAAAGCAATGGGAGGGTGCCTTTCAAGCCCGGAATGAAAATGCGTCCCAGCTTGTGAACAACCCCGTGGCTCTCTCCGTTATTTCAAGTATGAGACCCGACCTTTCTGCACGAATAGGAAAGCAAGTCAACTGGCGGGAGAGAGATACGACTCCTCGGCTTAAAAATGGAAGCCACTGGCAACCTAAAGACTTGGCGAAGGCTAGATATTCTGTTGAGCACGTTCTACAAGCGACCAAGGGCCAAACCCTCTCCATCGCTTCAGAGCTCTTGGGAGAGCCAAACCGGCACATGTCTAACAAGACGATACTGCGATTTGGAAAAAAGGGCTCTCTCGTTGTGAATGTTTCTGGCATCCATGAGGGGCGTTGGAAAGATTTTGAATCAGGAGAAGGTGGTAATCTCATCCAGCTCGTCCAGAGAGAAAAAAACCTTAGCTTTAAAGATTCTCTGAGCTAT
>JAKFXB010000017.1 GCA_021731585.1 Alphaproteobacteria bacterium | reverse complement strand
AAACGCTGAAGGAGGTAGTTTTTTGTGGTGAAGCACGCAATGGCCAAACAAGCATAAAGACTGAATATTCCTAAATAGGATAAGAATGCATTAAGATCAAATTCTTGGAGAGCTGTAAAAATATCATTGTTGATATAATTAATTACCACAGTGATATATATAAAAACTCCCATCAGGAAAAGGTGACCCCCTAAAAGGGCAAAAGCGATCCATTTGTCTTCTGAAGTCCAATAGGGGCGGATAAGGTGGGTCCAAACTTGACGGAGAAAAGAAAGGTTCATTGCACTCATGACATCATCCTCAATTATTACTCTATACCTCTATAGCAATATATAGTGATAAAAATAAAGAAAAAAATTTCTTTTTTAAAAATAAATATTTCTTGTCTTGTAAAACTTCGTCATTGCGAGGAGGGCTGTAGGCCCGACGTGGCAATCTATTTTTCTAATCCAGGTGGATCGCCACGGAGCAAAGCTCCTCGCGATGACGATTTCTTTAATCTCATAGAAACCTTGAAAAAAGCTTTCTTTCTTCCTAGATAAACGATAGAGTGCCCCCTTAAATTTAATAATCGAGTATTAATCATGAGTGCCATCCGAAATTTAGCCATTATTGCCCACGTTGACCATGGGAAAACAACCCTTGTTGATACCCTTTTTCGTCAAAGCGGTGTTTATCGAGACAACCAGCGCATTGCTGAACGGGCTATGGATAGTAATGAGCTGGAAAAGGAGCGGGGCATCACCATCTTGGCAAAATGTACCTCCATTGAGTGGGAAGGCAATCGCCTGAATATCGTTGATACCCCCGGCCACGCGGACTTTGGGGGCGAGGTTGAGCGCATTCTTTCCATGGTGGATGGGGTTTTGGTTTTGGTGGATGCCTCTGAAGGCCCTATGCCTCAAACAAAATTCGTGACCGCCAAAGCTTTGCGTTTAGGCCTTAAACCGATTGTGGTGATTAACAAAGCCGACAAGCCGGATGCGCGCCCTTATGAAGTGCATGAGGAAGTTTTTGACCTCTTCGCGGCCCTTGATGCCACCGATGAGCAACTTGATTTTCCCACGATTTATGCCTCCGCGAAGGAAGGCTGGGCCATTGAAGGGCTTGAGGACGAGAAAAAGGACCTGACCCCGCTTTTTAATGCCATTATGAAAAATGTTCCCATTGTTGAAGGCGATGCTACAGCGCCCTTTTCGATGTTGGTGACAACCCTTGAGGCCGATCCTTATTTGGGTCGGATTTTAACGGGGCGCATTCTCAGTGGAACGGCCCGGGTAAATATGCCTGTCAAATCCTTAGACAGAGATGGTAAACCGCTTGAACAAACCCGGTTGACCAAATTGCTTGCCTTCCGAGGGCTTGAGCGTCTTCCTGTTGAGATGGTGGAAGCGGGAGATATTGTGGCTGTGGCTGGTTTTGAAAAAACAACGGTTTCTGATACCATTTGTGCTCCGGAAGTGATGGAGCCCTTAAAAGCTCTACCGATCGATCCTCCCACCCTTGCGATGAGTTTTTGTGTCAATGATTCCCCTTATGCTGGGAAAGAAGGGAAAAAAGTGACCTCGCGCATGATTCGCGATCGTTTGATGGCGGAAGCGGAAAGTAATGTTTCTATTAAGGTCTCCGAAACCCAAAACACGGATGCCTTTGAGGTTGCGGGGCGGGGAGAACTCCAACTGGGGGTTCTCATTGAAACCATGCGCCGGGAAGGCTTTGAACTTGCTATTGGCCGCCCACGGGTTTTGTTTAAGACCGATGAGGAGACGGGGCAAACTTTGGAGCCGATGGAAGAAGTTCAAATCGATGTGGATGATGAATTTTCAGGTATCGTGGTTGAAAAAATGGGCCTTCGCAAGGCAGAGATGGTGGATATGCGTCCTTCCGGTGGCGGCAAAACTCGGATTACTTTCATATGCCCTTCGCGCGGTCTGATTGGTTATCAAGGTGAATTTATGACTGATACCCGTGGCACAGGCATTATGAGCCGTATTTTCCACAGCTATGGCGCCTATAAGGGCCCCATTGGTGGACGCCGTAATGGAGTGCTGATCTCCAGTGATAAGGGACAATCGGTAGCCTATGCGCTGTGGAATCTGGAGGATCGTGGTGTTATGTTTATCAACCCCGGCACGCCTGTATATGAGGGCATGATCATTGGGGAGCATACCCGTGATAATGATTTAATTGTGAATCCCTTAAAAGCCAAACAGCTGACAAACGTGCGTGCTTCTGGTAAGGATGAAGCCGTGCGTTTAACCCCTCCGCGTATCATGTCCCTTGAACAAGCGATTGCTTATATTCAAGATGATGAGCTCGTTGAGGTCACCCCCCAATCCATCCGCTTGCGTAAAGCAATGCTTGATCCCAATGACCGTAAAAGAGCCAGCCGCGATAAAGAGGGGATTTGAGCCTCTCTTCATTGTTGCTATCAATAATATCTTTCACCCGTAGGCCCTGGTCATAAAAACCTCTGCACTATGAATTTCCAATTCGCGTGCTATACTTAGAAAAAAGTAAGGGAGAATGGGGTGGGCGTGGATCCAAACGTACACTATTTATATACGGTTTTAGCCTTTTTAATGGCGGCTGTGGGAGTTGTGTTTCTCTTTCGGCGCATGAAAGCAAGCCCTATCTTGGGTTATCTTGCTGCAGGCATGCTTGTTGGCCCCCATATGTTACAAATTATAAAAGACCCCACGGATACTCAATTTTTAGGTGAAATTGGGGTCGTTTTCTTGCTCTTTACCCTTGGGTTAGAGCTTCCTCTTCAGCGCCTCAACTCCTTAAAAAAATACGTTTTTGGCTTGGGGGTACCCCAGGTTTTGATCACCGGGGCCCTTTTTGCCTTTATTGGCATGGCAGCTGGTTTTTCAAAGGAAGCCGCTATTTTGGTTGGTGGCGCTCTTTCCCTCTCTTCAACAGCCGTTGTTCTGCAAGTGCTGAGTGATCGTCGAGAAATGGCCTCACGCTTTGGGCGCATTTCTTTTTCTATCCTTTTATTCCAGGACATTGCGGTTGTATTCCTTCTCATCTTGGCCACAACCTTTAGTGGAAGAGAGGAAAGTCTTATGGTAGCGCTCTCCTTTGCTATTATGAAGGCCTTGTTTGTGCTGTTAGCCATTGGCGGTTTGGGGCGCCTTGTTTTTCGCCCTCTTTATCGTGCGGTCGCCCAAAGTGGCAGTTCCGAACTTTTTATGGCCACTACCTTTTTAGTGATTTTGGGGACAGCTTTTTTGACTGAGTTTGCTGGTCTTTCCAGGGAATTAGGCGCCTTTTTGGCTGGGATCCTTTTGGCAGAGACTGAATATCGTCATCAAATAGAAGCCGACATTCAGCCCTTTAGAGGTCTATTGTTGGGAGTTTTCTTTATGTCCGTTGGTATGGGCATTAATTTGGGAATCTTTCTAAACTCGGTTTTACTTGTTTTGGGACTTTTAGCTTTTGTCTTGGCCTTAAAAATCGCTGTTACTTTTGCTCTCTGTCGCTTTAATACCCTTAAAGTCTCTTTAGCTCTACGCACATCTTTGTTGTTGGCAGGAGGCGGTGAATTTGTTTTCGTTATTTTTTCTCCAGGCGTTGCACGAGATTTTTTACCCCAAGGGTATGAGGATATTCTTTTCCTCGTGGTGATCCTTTCCATGGTGCTGACGCCTCTTTTAGCTATTCTGGGTAAATGGATTTCCGATAAGTTCTTAATGCGTGAGGCTCATGCGGATCCTACTATTGAGGAAGAAGAAATTCGAGAGTTTCAAAACCATGTGATCGTTGCAGGTTTTGGACGTGTGGGGCAAATGCTAGCGGATTTGTTGGCGTCGCGCATGATTCCTTTCGTGGCTATTGATACGGATATGCGACGCGTTACTGAAGGAAGAGATAAAGGCTATCCCGTTTTTTTTGGGGATGCCAAACAACTTAAGGTGATGCAATCTATTGGGGCTGCGAGAGCAAGGGTTGTTGTGATTACCCTTAACCAAACTAATTCTTCTGTTCGGGTTGTAATGATGTTAAGACGCAGGTTTCCTGATTTGCCCATTTGTGTGCGGGTTAAAGATCATAGACATCATGAAAAACTGATGAAGTCGGGGGCTCGCCTTGTGGTCCCGGAAACTGTTGAACCCACAGCGCAGTTAGCGACTTCTTTGCTTCATGTGCTGGGGATGGCTCCTGAAGAGATTAGCCAGCTAGTTGATTCCTTCCGTAAACAAAAATGGATGGTCAGCATAGAGAAAAAAGCTGAGGAGTAGTGTTTTGCTGAAAAATTAATGCATTTTAGAAAAAATTAATAAATTCAGTGTTATCGTTTAGTGCATGACAGTAGGAAAATGGGAAATCTGATGACTGCAAGCAAAATAAAAACCATTGATTTTGAAGCGCATTTCTATAACCACGCAACGTTTCAATATTTGCAGAATAGGAAATCTTGTCCAAATTTGGTACCTGCAAAGGATCCAGGGGCTTATGTTATAAAATTCTCTGAAAAAGTGCATCTTTATCATGATCAAAATTTTATTGATAGATTATGTGACATTGGCGAAGAGCGGATTAAAATTATGGATGAAGCTGGTCTTGATATGCAAGTGCTTAGCTTTTCAACACCTGGTTTAGATTCTTTTGGCTCAGATGACAGGGTTGCAATATCACTGACTCGACAAGCTAATGATGAATTAGCTGATGCCATTAAACGCCATCCAGATCGATTCAAAGGATTTGCTGCCGTTGCACCTAATAATGTTAAAGAAGGGGTTAAGGAACTTGAAAGAGCCATTAATCAGCTTGGCTTTGTAGGTTGGCTTACCCATTCTAATTTTGAGGAGGGTAGATACCTTGATGACAAAAAATATTGGCCCCTATTAGAAGCAGCAGAAAGCTTGAACATCCCGATCTATCTCCACCCAACCGTTCCTCCAATGGAAATATTTGGAAAATATGGATTTTCTTTGGCAGGGCCAGCTATGGGATTTGAGTTTGATGTCGCGTTGTGTATGATGCGTATGATATTAGGAGGTGTATTTGATCAGTTCCCAAAACTAACTATTATTCTTGGGCACCTCGGCGAGACGATGCCGTATTTGCTAGAAAGGCTAGATTATTCTTGGACAAACAAAGGTGTTGCCCGTGCACCTGGCTTTAATAAATCCCGCCCAAACCTTAAAAAGATCCCTTCAGAAGTTCTCCTTGAAAATACGTACGTTTCAACAAGTGGTCGATTTAATGAGAAAGTTTTACAATTTGTAATTAATGTTATGGGTGAAGATCGCATGCTTCTTGCAACAGATTATCCCTATGAATCACTTCCCCAAAGTATGGATTTTATTACAAGTTCCCAGTTATCTCAAAGTGCCATGGAAAAGCTTTGCTTTAGAAATGCAAAAAATTTTGGCATTACATAAGAAATATATTCAAAGGTCAAAGAGTATAAACAGATGGCCTGTAAGCCGGGTTCTGTCCCTCCAAAGAGGGGAGAGGTATTCATCTGGGACGCTAAGTTACCTTGCGCCTCGTGCGACCGACCCGAATGACAACCTATAGACAGGTTATATGCCATTCCTATTTGGTCTTGCTCTCGGTGGGGTTTACCATGCCACCTTTGTTACCAAAGGCGCGGTGCGCTCTTACCGCACCCTTTCACCCTTACCTGCATGCAGGCGGTTTGCTTTCTGTTGCACTTTCCCTAAGGTTACCCTCGCCGGACGTTATCCGGCACCGTGCCTATAAAGAGCCCGGACTTTCCTCTGCAAAAACGCAGCACCTCTCCGGCCATCTGTTCCCTTTTATATAGGCATTTTTAGGCTCTCTAACAAGCCTTGAATCAAAAGATGGGTCTCTCCATCAGCCCGGTCATCTCCTTGATGGGGTTGAAAATGACGCTTAAAGGCCCTGATCGTATGGGGAAGGGAGACGGTTTCATAACCGATGGTGGCAAGGTTTTCTTCCAAAAAATCGTTATTACTCGTAATGATGGAGGTGCGCGCAGAAGGCCACAACCCCAATTCTTCTTTGGCAAGCATTTCCCATGGAAAAAGATGCCCCGGATCTTGCTTGCGGCGCGGGGCGATGTCGGAATGGCCTAAAATTCGGTTTTTGGGAATATCCCATCGCGCGCTTAACTGCTCACACAACTGAAGAAGAGCGTTAATTTGAGCCTCTGGAAAGGGCTGATAGCCATGACTATGACCAGGATTGGAAAGTTCAATTCCCAAGGAGCAGCTGTTTATATCTGTGCAGTCTTGCCAAAAACTCTCTCCCGCATGCCAGGCCCGTTTTTCATCTTCAACCAGGTGATACGTCTTTCCTGTCACATCAATAAGATAATGAGCGCTGACCTGTGACGCGGGGTGACACAGCCAGGCAAGAGCCTCATCCGTCGTCGGCATATCGGTGTAGTGGAGAATGATGGAATCAAGGGGGAGAGCGCGTTCATTAAAATGAGGAGAGGGGGCTTTGTGAAAGTTTAGCATGTTTTATCCTTTTTGAAGTTCTTCTTCCTTGATTAAAAGGGCAATCAAGCGTTCTTCTTTTTCCGTGATGCTGTGCCTTAGATCTTGGAGTTCAGCGATGACTTTGTCAAAACCTTCCGGATCTTTTTGATAAAAAGTCGGATCTTCCATTCGCTTTTCTAAGAATTGAATTCGCCCCGTAAGATCCTCAATTTCTTGTGGCAAAAGGGACAAATCTCGCGCGTCCTTATAGGTCAGTTTTTCTTTTGCTTTGGAAGGAGGAGGGGCCGACTCACTTTTTTTCTTCTCTTCCTTTAGAACTTTTTGAGAGGGGCGCTGTACGATATAATCCGTGTAGCCACCCCTATACATTTGCACGCGGCCTTCTCCCTCAAGGGCAAGGATACTGGTGGTTGTACGGTCGAGGAAGTCGCGATCGTGGCTGACAAGGAGCAGGGTGCCAGGATAATCGGCCAAGTATTCCTGGAGAAGATCTAAGGTTTCCATATCCAAATCATTGGTAGGTTCGTCAAGGATTAAAAGGTTGCTAGGCTTTGCAAGGATTTTTGCCAGTAGAAGGCGATTGCGCTCGCCTCCTGACAAACTTTTTAAAGGAGTCAGGGCCTGCTTGCGATCAAAAAGAAAATCCTGCAGATATCCCATCACATGACGCGGCGTGCCTTGGACCATGACTTGGTCCCCGCCGCCCTCACAAAGGGTTTGCCAAGGGGTTGACTCCAAATCCAGAGTGCCCTGGGTTTGATCAAACAGGGCGATTTCCAAGTTTTTTGCCCGCCTAATATTGCCTTGATCGGGCAGAAGTTCTCCCGTCAAAAGCTTCAGAAGGGTCGATTTTCCGGCCCCATTGGGTCCAATGATACCAATGCGCTCGCCTCTTAGAATGCGGCAAGAAAAATCCTTGATCAGGGGGCGGTCTGAGAAACTTTTAAACACATGTTTGGCTTCAAAAACTAATTTGCTCCCCGAAACTTCTTCTTGGTTTGAAATCACAATGGAACTTTGGGGGCCTTGGTACTGCTTTTTTTCCTGGCGCAAGGAAAGAAGATTGCGAAGACGACCCTGATTTCGACGCCTGCGGGCAGTCACACCCTTGTGGAGCCATTCCGTTTCTTGGGCAATTTTTTGGGAGAGTTTTTCTTGGGTGCGAATTTCATGTTCGAGAATGGTCTCCGCCCAGTCATCAAATTCAGGATAACCCTTTTCAAGAATACGCAGCTCACCTCGCTCTAGCCAAAAGGTGCGCTGAGAAAGCTTGGAAAGAAAGGCGCGATCGTGGCTGATCATAAGAATGGCCCCTGGGTAGGATTTAAGATAATCCTCAAGCCATTCAATGGTGGGGAGATCCAAATGGTTGGTAGGCTCATCCAGCAAAAGTACATCCGGCTTTCCCACAAGAGCCTTTGCCAGCATGACGCGCCGTGATTCTCCTCCTGAAAGGTCATCTAGCATTTTATCAGGTGCAAGCTCGAGGTGACTTAAGGTTTCTTCCAGATGATAGCTTTCAACCTTGCCCTCCAGTTGGCTCTCTAAATAGGTTTGGATGGAAATAGGTTTTGAAGGAGCCAAAGATTGATCGAGAATGCCAATTTTAAGGTGAGGCTTTGAAAACCGCTCCCCTCGATCTAGTTCGAGGCGTCCGGTGATCACTTTAAGAAGGGTTGATTTACCGCTTCCATTTCGGCCCACAAGACACGCGCGATCCCGCGGAAAAAGGGAGAGAGAGACGTCCTCAAAGATAACCCGTTCTCCAAACCGGAGGTGCACATTATTCAAAGTTAAAAGCGGCGGTGTTGCATTCATAAATTCATTCTTAAAAGGAAGAGAGTGAGAAGGCAAGGAGCATTGTCATGAGAGAAATTTACGGCTATTCTCACCGCTGGACGTTTTTCTTTTCAGATTGACAAAACAAAGACAGGAGATATAAGTAAAAACTGATTTAACAAAAATCATTTGAAATTATTAAATCTTAAATCAACGTGTAACCAATTTTAGGAGTTTAGTGTATGTTTAAAAATAATTTATACGCCTTTTCTGCCCTTATTGCCTTGACGTGCGGCGCCTATGCCATGGGAGACGAGTTGTCTTCTTCAGAAGAGACAAAAGGTGGTCGAAATGCCCTTAGAGCTTCTACTATGTCATTAGGCATCGATGATCAAGAACCAGATGAGACAGAGGCAAATACATCCTCTCCAGCAAGCTCAACACCAAGTTCATTCTTTCCCGATAATGACAAGCAAGTTACTTTTACCTGGCCGGCTTTAAAACAAGCAGGTGGTTTTGAAAATCCGACTCCGGATCCTAGGGCTCGGGCTCTTCACAGTTTTCTTCAAGAAATGTTTTCCTCTTTGATGAAATCAGGTGTTCATTATGAACTACCTATTTTACCAAGACAGCTTGATGGTAACATCTGGGATTTAACCAAAGATCTAGACCAAATAAGAAAAGCAATAGAAGAAGCAAATGCACTTTCTCCTGCAAGTTCAATACAAAATTCACTGTTTTCTAATGATGATGCAAAGGCTACTTTCACATGGGATGCATTGATGGATGCAGTTGAAAGAGGTGAGCCTCGCGCCAAAAATTTACACGGCTTTTTAGTGGAAAAATATCTACATGATGAAATAAAATGGGATGAAAAGCCCTTTTATAAGATGCCTTTTTTGCAAAAGCAGTTGGATGATGATCAGGGCCTCTGGGCTATTTCTGAATCGCTCGAGGCAAAGCTAGCCATTGCAGTAGGAAATATCCCAACAA
This sequence comes from Alphaproteobacteria bacterium, assembly GCA_021731585.1. Classification (GTDB taxonomy): domain Bacteria; phylum Pseudomonadota; class Alphaproteobacteria; order UBA9655; family UBA9655; genus UBA9655. The sequence continues at coordinate 6,226 of JAKFXB010000017.1, read as the reverse complement.
CAAGAGAGGCTATCCGCAAGCTTTCAACAGCAATAGGTCAGCCTGTTAATGATACTATGACTCATAAAGACAGAGAAATAGAGTTAAGAATTCAGGCTTTAAAAGCTGTGGAAAGATTCAAAATTTTACAGGAAAAGCTCTCTTCAACAGAAGCTGAATATGAGTCATTTCAGGCTCTTAGCTCACAAGAGCTTGCCGCTAAAGCAGGAGAAGCAGAAGAGCTTACCTCTCAACTTGCAGCGCGTGAGACTGAACTTGAAGAGTCTAGAGCTCAAACAGCTGCTAAGGAAGAGGCAGAAAAACAGCTTACTGCTCAACTTACAGAGCGTGAGGCTGAGCTCGAAACATCTAGAGCTCAAACACTCGCTAAGACAAGCGAACTAGAAGAGCTTACTGCTCGATTTGCAGCTCTTCAGGCTGAGTTTGAAGCATTTAAAGTTGAAAGTCAAAAGGCAGCAGAAGGGGTTGCGGCAGTTCTTGCAGCGAAAAATGCTCACAATGACCTCTTACAGAGCGCCATTAGTGATGTACAAGCAACATTTGCAACAATGGCTGAACGTCTGGCAGCACTTCCTACTCAACCATCTGAATAAACTCTGTTTATATCAGTCATTGAAGGCTTAGCCTCTTTCTTTTTATGGAAAGGGGCTAAGTTTTTAAGCTAGAAAACAATAGTTTTCCAACTTATACCAAGTTTATAAAATAAATGAATAAATGGAAATAGCTATTCTCAATACCTGACGGATTTTTACACACCAAGGAAAACCATGTTTTTTCGTCATTGCGAGTCCACGCAGTGGGCGCGGCAATCCATGGAATTTACTTGAACGATGGATTGCTTCGTTGGGTCTTCGACCCTTACTCGTATGACGCCGAGAAAAATATGTCAGGTGGTGAGATAGCTATTTGAAAAAATAGATTTATCACTGATTTTATGCTATGGTAAAAATAATAAAATGCTGAAAAATGGGGGCTTCATGGCAAAATATTTTATTCTCGTTAGCTTTGTTTGTTTATTCACAGGTGGCGCCGTCAATTCGCTGGGAGATATTGACAATTACATCTTAAATCATTGTGGTGAGGAATGTAATGGAGAAAGCCCCAATTGCCGAGATTGTTATAACACGGCAGTTGACCTTTTTGATCAAGAAAATCCTGACTCACCAGAGGTAGATTTTGATCTTAATTATGATAATGGAAAATTGGATTTAACTTTTTAACTTCATTCATACAGGCTTGTTATTAAAGAGCGCGTTAAAAAGTAAATACCCTGCGGCAAAGGCCAACAAAATATTTGCCAGCAGGGTATTTAGTGAATACAGGATAGGTTTATGTTATTGTTGAGTTGAATCTTGTCCCTCTCTTAGACGAGAAAATTCTGGATGGTGATAATCAACCCTTTCAACATAGAGAGAATCAGTTCTATACGTATAATTATAAGAAGTGCCATGTTTTAGTAGCGCTGTCACCTCATATGTTCTTTGCATCAGTTGTCTTACTACATCATCTGGAGGTATTTCAATTTTAAGTTGAAATTTAATCGTAGTATCTTGCAACCTAGAGTCAAGTGACAGTTGAGTATCAGGCGGCAATAAAATATCACCACATACCAATACAGCAAAGGCAGGGGGTAATATAATATCACCAGAGAGCAATTGTATGCCGCCACCTTTTGGTAAAGGAATAGCAGACTTGAAATCAGCAGCATCTAATTTATAACCCCTAATGGTTAAAGTGTTAGGTACTTCCTTTTCATCATCCATTGCATAAATTTCTTTGGGGAATAATATAACCCCAGAAATTAACGATACAAATATCAATTTATTTAACATTAGTCACACATTCTAGTATAATTTCTAATTACTTAATATGTATTATATTTAAAAAAAATTGTCAAGCCACATTTACACCGACTCAGTATAAAAGATCTGTCAAAAGTTCTTGACAGAGAGCACTCCTTTAGACTAGGACTAAGCACAGATTTATTTGATTGAAACGGATCGATTGATGAAAATAGTAAATTCTTTGAAGACCATTAAGTTGCGTGACAAAAACTGCCGTGTGATTCGTCGCAAGGGGCGCACCTATGTTATTAACAAAATGAACCCTCGTTATAAGGCTCGCCAAGGTTAGCCCCAACTAATTGGAGATTTAAATGGCTCGCGTAACTGTTGAAGACTGCATTCGTGAAATTCCTAATCGCTTTGATTTGGTTTTGCTCGCCGCTCAGCGGGGGCGTCAAATTTCTGCGGGATCACCCTTAACCGTATCGCGGGATAATGATAAGAACCCCGTGGTTGCTTTGCGTGAAATCGCTGAAAAAACAATTTCTTTAGAGGAATTGCAAGAGAGCTTAATTCTTGGACTTCAAAAATATGTTCCTGGCGAAGAGCCTGACGAAGAATATGTTGAGCTTTTGTCAGAAGAACATGCCTATGCAGGAGAAGCGCAACATCAGGTTGAAATTGAAAGTCTTGCTCTTGACGCAGAGATAAGCGATGATGAGGAAGATGTTGAAATTGACTTAGAAAGCTCTGAGGAAGAAGAATAAACTTTTAGGCTTTCTTGTCCTTTCTTATGAATTGAGCCTGCATGATTCGTCAATATGAGCTTGTAGAAGCTGTAAAATCCTATGATCCAACGGCGGATGAAGACCTTTTAAATCGCGCCTATATTTTTGCGATGAAAGCCCATGGAACTCAAACGCGGGCTTCGGGCGATCCTTACTTTACCCATCCTTTGGAAGTTGCCGGCATTCTTGTTGAAATGCGCTTAGATGTGGCAACCATTGTAACGGCTCTCCTTCATGATACGGTTGAAGATACCATTGCAACGATGGATGAGATTGAAAAGCTTTTTGGGAAAGAAGTTGCTTTTCTTGTAGATGGGGTCACAAAGCTCTCACAAATTGAGTTTCAATCAGATAAAGCTAAGCAGGCGGAGAATTTTCGAAAACTCCTTTTGGCCATGTCTTCAGATATTCGCGTTCTTCTTATAAAGCTTGCGGACCGTTTGCATAATATGCGCACCCTTCATTTTGTGGCTTCTGAAGAAAAGAGACGCCGCATTGCTCAAGAAACAATGGAAATTTATGTGCCACTTGCTGAACGCATTGGGCTTCATCAGGTTAAAAATGAGTTAGAAAATCTTGCCTTTTCCCATATTCATCCCGATGCCTATGAATCCATCGTTTCTCGTCTTCATTTTTTACGAGAGCAGGGTGACGATCTTTTATCTCCTATAATTAATGAATTAAAGGAGGTTTTAGAAGAAAATGGGATTAAGGCCATTGTGGTGGGCCGAGAAAAAACGCCTTATTCTATCTGGCGAAAGATGCAGCAAAAAAATATAACCTTTGAGCAACTCTCTGATATTATGGCCTTTCGGATTTTAGTGGATTCCACTGCTGATTGTTATCGCGCCTTAGGGGTGATTCATAGCACCTATTCCGTTGTTCCTGGCCGTTTTAAAGATTATATCAGCACACCTAAACAAAATAACTACCAATCCATCCACACTTCTGTTATTGGCCCTGATCAGCATCGTAGTGAAATTCAAATACGTACAAAAGATATGGACGAGGTGGCTGATTTGGGCGTGGCAGCTCATTGGCAGTATAAGCAAGGTGTCTCCCATGATGGTCATCAGTATCGCTGGTTGCGTGGCCTTTTAGATATTTTAGAAACTGCGGAAGGTCCGGAAGAGTTTTTAGAACATACCAAACTTGAGATGTTTCATGACCAGGTTTTTTGTTTTAGTCCCAAGGGTGACCTCATTACTCTTCCACGAGGCGCCACAGCGATAGATTTTGCTTATGCGGTTCATTCAAGCGTGGGTGACCATTGTAGTGGTGTACGCATAAATGGGCGAATGATGCCCCTGAGAACGGAACTTGAAAATGGGGATCAAGTTGAAATTATCACAACTAAAACCCAACATCCGTCTCCAACGTGGGAGAAAATTGTTGTCACCGGCAAGGCGCGCTCCAGTATAAGACGCTTTATGCGCCAGCAAAGGCATCAGGAATTTGTTATTTTGGGCAAAACAATGATTCAAAGGGTCTTAAAGCAAGAACACTTGGAGTTTAATGAAAAGGCGCTAGAAGCCGCCTTTGAATCCTTTGCTGTGAAGACCATAGAAGATGTCTATGCCTATTTAGGAGAAGGATTAAAATCAACGAATGATTTGCTGCGTATTCTATATCCGCACTATAAGGCTCAAGCGCCCCTTAAGAAGGCTTCTGCTAAAGAGACAGCACATAAAAAATCTAAAAAAGAGTCTTTAATCATTGAGGGGCTCATTCCAGGCATGGCTGTTCATTATGCTGGATGTTGTCATCCTGTGCCAGGAGATAACATCTTGGGCGTTGTGACAACAGGAAAGGGAGTTACTATTCATACCTCCGATTGTGAAACTCTTGATCAATTTGTGGAAACGCCGGAACGTTTGCTTGATGTAAGTTGGACGACAACATTACCAGAGCAGGCTCAGCATGTAGCTAGGATTTCTCTCGTTGTTATTCACCAGCCGGGAACCATCGCTGCCATCACCGCTATAATGGCTCGTGAAAATGCTAACATCATTCACTTAAAAATTAACAGTAGAACGCCTGAATTCTATGAGATGAGCGTTGATCTTGATGTCCGTAACTTAGATCATCTGATGGCGATTATGGCTACCCTGCGTATGTCACAGCGCGTTCTCTCTGTTGAGAGAGGTTAGATGATAGTTGGCGTAGGTGTTGATCTTGTAGATGGGCGGCGCATTGAAAAGCTTATCGAAAACTTTGGAGAGCATTTCCTTCATAGGGTTTTTACGGAAAAGGAGCGGGCGTATGCGCAGAAAAGTCCCCACCCCCTGCGGGTTTATGCCAACCGCTTTGCTGCAAAAGAAGCAGCCGTAAAAGCGCTAGGGACGGGGATGAGCGGGGGAATTGGTTGGCAGGACATTGAGACTCTGCGGACTTCTTCTGGGGCTCCACGGCTTTATTTTCATGGAAAAGCACGGGAGAAGCTTCTCTCTTTGCTTCCTTTGCAAGCCAAAGAAAAACTTTATGTCTCCTTATCTGATGAACCGCCTTATTCTACGGCTTTTGTAGTGATAGAGAGCTATTAAACTGAACTCTCAGATAGGACATGTTGCGCTTCTAACTTGAATGCCGTCCAGTCAAACAACTTGGAACATTAGATGCTGTTCTTTGAAAACAAAAAAACTTGTTCCACCGTTCCACTCTCTAGGAAATGGAACAGTGGAACAAGAGCACATCCTACGGAACACCCAGTGGAACACTACTGGAACAAGCTCTCTAAAAGCCTTGGCAAACAAGGTCTTGGAACGGAACACAAGTGAGAACAAACCTGGAACGGAGACCTTAAAATCTGTTCCACATCCTGATCAACCTGTTCCACGCAATGGAACAAATTCTGGAGCCGATGAGGCCATTCAGTATGATGCTCTTTCTTATGAGTTCGAAGAACGTGCTGCTACTGCAGAATATGACGGCCAGCAAACTCAGAGAATCGCCTATCTGGATGTCTTCATGGCTGTTTTGAGTATCTTTCCTTATGAAGAGGAGGAAGGTCATTACGATGAAAATTGGTTGACGCGTAGAGTAAAGGCCACTCAAAATTGGTTGGCGGCTCAAGGATTACAGCAGCCGAAATGATAAGGCCTGTTAGGGCCTAAATATAAACTTTCATTCCTGAATAAGGTGCAAAGGTTGTTTCAAATACAGGTTTGTTATTTTTAATATGATGTTCATCCGTATTGAGGGCAGCATAATCCAAAAAGATCTCTTGTTTTTCATTCCATTGAGGCGGAGTGATTCGATGAGCTTCATTGTAAAAATAAAGAAAAGTATCAATGTTGCGCATATGAGTCATTTTTTTGAGTCCTGACAAACCATTACATTACAAAAACATTTACTAATTAATATGTAATTATTAAAAATATGTTTGTCAATAGCAATCAAACTATTCTAGAGTTTAGAAAATAGGTCTAAAAACCTAAATTTTTTACCTATGGTTATCTCTCCGTTATTAAAAAAATGTGTAAGAGAATCAAACACTTTCACCTCTCCCCTTGTGGGAGAGGCCGCCCGAAGGGCGGGTGAGGGGTGCTTTAATGTTCGGTGTTGCAGTTTTGCGGTGTTGCAGAAGTCAGAAAAAAGTATTTTTGTGCAACACTGATGACTGTAATACAAGCTTTAAACAACCCCTCACCCCTC
>JAKFXB010000088.1 GCA_021731585.1 Alphaproteobacteria bacterium | reverse complement strand
TGTACACAGACTCCCAGGGAGAAACGTGATCTTTTTGGGTACTGACAACAAAAAGAGGAACGTTTATGTCAGCTAAAGTGATGGGTTCTGAATCTATCTCGAATCGTCCAGCGCTTAAGTCATTGTTTAAAAATAAAAGTCTTAAGTATTCAGATTGCATTTTATAGGGCATCCGAGTCGCATCCGCATTCCAAGCCATTAAATCAATCATTTCTTCTCTTTTGCCAAGAAGGTATTCTTCAACGATACGTGACCAAATGAGATCATAGGAGCGAAGCATATAAAAAGTACCTGCCATTCGAGAAGCTTCAAGATAGCCTTTTTGCGACATTGTATCTTCAAGATAAGCCAATTGCACTTCATCAATAAAGAACAGCAATTCTCCTGCTTCTTCAAAATCAACTTGAGCTGCAAATAATGTCACTGTCCTTAAACGTTCATCTTTATCTCTAGCAAGCTTTGCAGCTGCAATAGCAAGTAGTGTCCCCCCAAGGCAATATCCAGCGGCATTTATTTTTTGATCAGGAACAAGCTTTGAAATTACATCTAAAGATTCCATTATGCCCATGTTTAAATAATCTTCTAAGCCAAGATTTGCATCATCTGATTCAGGGTTTTTCCAAGATATTATGAAAACCGTATGGCCCTGCTCGATAAGATACCTAACCAAAGAATTTTGAGGTGATAAATCTAAGATATAGTATTTCATGATCCAAGCAGGAACGATTAAAATGGGGTCTTTATAAGCAGTCTCCGTCACTGGTGAATATTGAATAAGCTCGATCAGCCTATTTTGATAAATTACTTTTCCCTTGGTTGTGGCTATATTAACGCCTACCTGGTACTTTTCTGCCCCTACCGGAGGTTCACCATTGATGAATCTCGTTACATCTTCAATGAAGTTTTGAGCTCCCCTAATATAATTTTCTCCCATTTCTTGTTGGGTGGATTTTATAACAACAGGATTTGTCCATGGAAAATTTAATGGAGAAAAGGCATCTAGATACTGACGTACCAGAAAAGGAAATAATTCAGAATGATGTTGCGAAACTCCCCTAACACTCCTGGTTGCCTCTGTCCACCAATCTTGTGTTAGAAGAAAAGATTGCTGATAAATATTGTAGGGCCAGTGTTTCCAACCTTCATCCTCAAATCTTCGATCTTGAGGTAATGGAGTTGTACAAGGTTCGGGGTTTAAGTTACAACAAATTCCGAGTTGATAATTACCAAGATCTAAACTCTTTTTAATAGCCTCCCGAAGTAATTTCGTCTGTTTTCCAGGTGAGAAAGCAAGGTTTACAAACCAGTCAAAGACTGTGTTTGCAATAGAAGGAGGAGCGCAATTGAATATATTTTCAATGATGGAATGAAGTTGCCTATCAAAGAGTTCAGGATCCTCTTTGCTTAAAATGTCAATGTCTGAGGGGAGCAGCCTCTTACTGTGTGAACAGTATGCACAACTTTGACTTCCTAAATCATCTCCTTTATCTTTCGCTGCAGGGTTGTATGAGGAAGAATGACAGCCCTTCATAGTGATTTTCTCTGGAGAAGTATCTGTCATTATTTTCTTTCCTGCATTTTATGGCAAATCGAGTATGACTCATTCACAATTATGCGATACAAGTATGAAAAATGAGTAAATATAAGAGAAGAAAATTGAAGAACTGCCAACTACTGGCTCACACTCCTCTTTTTTCTAATTCAACAACGTATCAAGAAGAAGTGGATTGAAGACCTGGTGAACGAAAGTGAAGGCATCAATCTTTAAGTCTCAAAAGCTTTGAATTCACAGCACAGATGATTGTGCTAAGGGACATAAAGACAGCCCCTAAAGCAGGAGTTAAAACAATTCCCCATACGTAAAATGCTCCGGCGGCTGCTGGAATGGCAAAGACGTTATATCCAGTTGCCCAGAGAAGATTCTGGATCATTTTCTGATAGGTAGAGTGAGCAAGAGCAATAATAGCGGCTACGTCCATGGGATTACTTTTAACCAGGATAATATCGGCTGTTTCAATGGCTACATCTGTTCCAGCACCAATGGCAATTCCAACGTCCGCTTGTGCAAGGGCAGGAGCATCATTCACCCCATCTCCTGTCATGGCAACAATCAAACCTCGAGCTTGAACTTCTTTAATCTTGGTTGCTTTTTGGTCGGGTAAGACCTCAGCAAAATACTCATCAAGTCCAATTTCCTCAGCAACCCACTTGGCAACCTGAGAGTTATCGCCCGTCAACATCATACATTGGATCCCCATCTCTTTAAGAAGACGAATGGCTTTTTTGGATTCAGGACGAATGATATCTGCAAGAGCGATAGCAGCAGCTAAGAGGCCATCAATAAGAACAAAAACAACAGTTTTTCCTTGAGCGGTTAGTTTTTCAACTTCGGGGGTATTAACGGCTATCTTCGCTTTTTTTAAATATCCCGGACTTACCACTTTCACTTCTTTTCCTTGGACTTTACCTTCAGCCCCTTGTCCTGAAATCGCTTGAAAGTTTTCTGTTTCCCAAAGTTGTTTTGCTTCTTTCACGATTCCTTTTGCAATGGGATGTTCTGAATATTTCTCAATGGATCCTGCAAAGTTAAGAATATCTTCTTTTGTATACTTTTTCTCAAAAATTGCCACATCTGTAACCCCGAATTCACCTTTTGTAAGAGTTCCTGTCTTATCAAAAATGATGGCTTGAATGTTACGGGCTTCTTCAAAAGCTGTTCGATTTCTAATAAGGAGACCATGAGTAGCCGCGATAGAGGTTGAAACAGCCACAACAAGAGGAACAGCAAGACCAAGGGCATGAGGACAAGCAATAACCATAACAGTCACAGAACGCTCCATCGCAAAGGCTAGTCCTTCTGAAGTTGCTAATAACCATATGGAGAAGGTTAAAGCTCCCCCTCCAAGAGCAATAATGGTCAACCATACAGCTGCCCGATTCGCAATATCTTGAGTTTTTGATTTGCTAGCCTGGGCCTCTCGGACGAGCTTGACGACCCCAAAAATAAAAGTTTCTTCCCCTGTTTTTTGAATTTCTATGGTGAGAGCTCCTTCCCCATTAATAGCGCCTCCAATGACCTTATCTCCCACATGCTTGGAGACAGGTTTAGATTCACCCGTCAGCATGGATTCATTCATAGAGGTGATGCCTTTTATAATCACTCCATCTCCAGGGACCTTTTCTCCAGGTTTGACAATGCATTTATCACCCTTTTTTAGCGTATGTGTTGGAACATCCTCAATTGTACCATTCTCAAGTACCTTATGAGCCGTATCTGGAATAAGCTTGGCCAACTGCTCAAGAGCTTTTCCAGCCCCCATCACAGATTTCATTTCAATCCAGTGTCCGAAAAGCATAATATCAATAAGGGTCGCGAGCTCCCAGAAGAATACATTTCCCTGAACACCAAAAACGACTGATGCGCTATAAACATAAGCTGCAGTGATGGCGACCTCTATCAAGGTCATCATACCTGGTTGTTTATTTTTAACTTCCTCTTTGAGACCCTTTAGAAAAGGATATCCTCCATATAAATAAATGAGGGAAGCGAAACAGAACACAACATATGTATCTCCTTTAAATGCGAATACTCCAGCTAAACCAAAAAAGCCTTGAATTGCTGGAGAAAGTAAGAGAACAGGAATTGTTAGAATAAGAGAAACCCAAAACCGATTCCGAAAATCTTTCACCATGGCGTCATGGTCAGCGTGGTGCATGTTCCCATGATGAGCTTCTGAATGTGCATTTGAAGGATTCATATGGTGGGAGTGAATCTTTTCCATGACTTTCCTAGTTTTCATTAATCTTGTCTTCTTAATCATTATGAACACTAAAACTTAATAAAAAGATAAAATCCACAGGGGGAGGAGGAGCTACAACTAAGTTTTTAGGGAACTTTTCCAAATGACACGGGATGGTAGATACCGTATACTTCTATTCAACTTTCTTGAAGGGGAGTAAGTATAAAATAATAATTTTATCAGGGATCATGAAAAACAGCTTATTCTTTTGGACAACTAGGGGCATGTTTTTGTTTCTGTTTCTAATCATTGCCCCAGCAGCAAATGCTGAAGATGTCTTATCATTAGATCAATTAATAGAAATAGCTCTTCAAAACAACAAAGCTTTAAAAACTGCAAAACACAATGTTGATATTGCTAAAGCTCGCTTAATGCAGGCGGGTCAATATCCTAACCCTAGACTTAATCTGTTAAATAGCGATGATAGTTTGTTAACGAACGAGGGAGAATATGCAAGAAGCGTTGGCATCAGCCAACAGTTTCCAATTGCTGGTCGTATTGGAAATCAAGAAAATGTGGCTCAAGTAGATATAGAAATCGCCTCAGCTGAAATTAAAGATGCTGAGAGAAAGTTAAAAGGGGAAGTTGCTTCTGGTTTTTACACTCTTCTGATTCTAGACTATCGGATAGAAAAAATTGATGCCTTTATGATAGTTAACGAAAAATTAATAGGCGTTACGCGTAAGCGGTATCTGGCAGCAGAAGTATCCGAATTAGATGTTAATGCGGCTCAACTTGAATATGAACGTCTTCTCCAAGAGAAAAATCTACTCGAAAGTCAACGCATAACTCAAATTGGGAAGCTCAATGAACTTTTGGGAAGGAACTCTTCTTTCTCTTTGGCTATAAAACAAAAACGGTCTCAAGTTTTTACTTTGCCAGATTTGGATGAGAAAACCGATCTCAGCTTAAAATTACGCCCTGACCTTCAAATATCTCAATTAACTATCAATCGAGCCAAAGCTGATAATGAGCTTGCTGAAGCCCAAAAGTGGGAGGATTGGACGATTGGGATAGGTGTTGAGCGTGATAAACAAGTTGTTACCGGTGCCCCCCCTCAAAAGTCTGACAACAAGATAGCCCTTAATCTCTCCATTCCTTTGCCTTTGTTGAATAGTAATCAAGGACGAATACAAGAAACAGCTGCTCTGCATTCTCAGGCTTTGAGCAAAATAGAAGCACTTAAATTAGCTATACAAACTGAGGTTAGAAATGCTTATTCAGAGGTTCAGAGCCTAAAAAATATTTTAGAGAGATCGGATAGCAACTCCATTGTACTTAGTGAGAAAAATGCGCTTTTAGCGCAACATGCCTATAATAATGGGCAGATTTCATTTCTTGAAGTTGTTCAAGCTCAACGCCAACAAAAAGATCTGCAATCTCTCTACCTCAATACGCTTGATCAATATTTTCAAGCTTTTGTTAAATTACAAACTGCAGTGGGGGAGCTTTAATTATAAAGCTTAGGGAAGAAAAAATGAAAAATAAAAATGTAGATAGGTTTGCCAAATTTTTCTCATTTTTTTATATGCTTATTTTAAGTTGTATCTATGCAATTCCCTTATTGGCTCATGGAAATGAGATAGAAGTGGGAGAATCTCCAAAAGAAGGAGAAATTCATTTAGATGCAGATCAGGTAAAAGCTATAGATTTAAAAACGGCTCAACCGAGCATTCAACCCCTTTCTCAATTATTAAGTTTAAATGGTGAGGTGCGCCCACTGCCAAACTCTCAAGCTGATGCAAGTGTACGTATCAACGGCCAAGTCACTGAACTTTACGCTAACGTTGGAGACATAGTTCATAAAGGTCAAAAGCTTGCGAAGGTCCAATCATTTTTAGTTGGCGATCCTCCTCCTAGCGTAGAAATTACAGCCCCTATTGATGGGGTCATTGATATCCGTAACGTCAAATTGGGACAATCTGTGCAACCTAATACGGCGCTTTTTATTATCAGCAACCGAGATCCAATCATGATCTTAGCAATTCTTTATGAAGAAGATATAGGGAAAGTAACCGTTGGGCAGACTGTAAATATTAACGTGCTTAGTTATCCTGATCGTGTCTTTAAAGGTAAAGTCGTTTTAATTGAGCCTAACCTTGACCCTCTTACACGCACAGTTAACGTACAGATTAAATTAAATAATTCTCAAGGGCTCTTAAAGCCTAATATGAGTGCTCAAGCGAGCATAGTGCTTGAAGAAAATACGAACGCTATGGCCGTTCCCAATGCAGCTATTTTAGAAGCAAACGGTGAAAAGTTTGTCTTTATACAGAATGGGGAAAACTACAGACGAGTCGTTGTTACGACAGGTGCAAGTGACAGTAAATATACAGAAATTAAGAATGGAATTCAGTTTAATGATAAAATTGTTGTTCAGGGGCACCGTCAATTGTACACCGTATGGCTTACTGGTGGATCTCATAACAAAGACAAGGAATAGTCATGTTTACATCACTCATTGCTTGGTCATTAAATAACCGCTTTCTTGTTTTAGTCTTCACTCTCATTGTCGTTATTTGGGGAAGTTACACACTTCAGCGTATGCCCGTTGATGTTTTTCCTGAATTTGCCCCTCCACAGGTTGTTATTCAAGCAGAAGCTCCTGGTATGTCACCGCAAGACATAGAGCTTTTAATCACATATCCGCTTGAAAGTGTCATAAATGGAACGCCTGGGGTTACACATGTTCGTTCAAGAACGACTGCGGGTCTCTCGACGATTGTAGTTGTGTTTGATGAGAACACAGATGTTTACAGAGATCGCCAATTAATAAATGAGAGAATTCAGCAAATCACAAGTCGACTGCCTGCCGGTAGCAAAAGTCCAATCATGCTCCCTGTTACGTCTGCTGTTGGATGGATGATTAAATATGCATTAACAAGCGATACAGTCTCTCCAGAAGATTTAAGAACTATCTCTGATTGGGAAATTCGGCCTCGTATCCTTGCTTTAGGAGGAATTGCTTCTGTTGTATCAATTGGTGGGGAAGTCAAGCAGTATCAAATAAAGTTGGATACTGCACGGATGCTTGCTTATCAGGTGAGTGTTGCAAACGTCCGCCAAGCCTTAGAAAAAACCAATACGAATGTACCTGGTGCATTTCTTTATCCTCCAGGACAAGAGCTGATTGTGGGGGCTATCGGCCGAGCTCACACCCTGGAAGACCTTAAAAAAACTGTCATAACAGCTCGGAAGGGAATTCCAATTACCATAGGTAATGTGGCTAGCATTACCTTTGGAGGGGAAATTAAGCGTGGAGATGGAGCTTTTGGCTCTAAGAATGCTGTCATTGGTACCATATCTAAAGCTTATGGTGCTGATACACTTACAACAACCTATAAAGTTGAGAAAGTATTAGAAGAAATTAAAAAAACACTGCCTACAGGTGTGGTCCTTAATACCCAAGTTTTTCGTCAAGCTAATTTTATTGAATCAGCCATCTATAATTTAAAGGTAGCCCTGCTAGAGGGCGCTATAATCGTTGTTATTATTTTATTCATTTTCTTGATGAATTGGAGGGCTTCCTTAATTACATTTTTATCAATTCCAGTATCTTTTATAGGAGGCATTCTCGTTATGAATGCCTTAGGAATGGGTATTAATGTTATGACCTTGGGAGGGTTAGCTATTGCAATTGGTGAGGTTGTGGACGATGGAATTATCACAGTAGAAAATGTCGTACGCCGACTGAGGTTAAATCGCTCTTCTTATCATCCCTTACCTTTTATTGAAATCGTTTTTGATGCGGTTCTGGAGATTCGAAGCTCTGTTGTTTATGCGACAGTGATTATTTGTATGGTCTTCATCCCCATTTTTTTCTTGGAAGGTATTTCTGCGCGTATTTTTAGTCCCTTAGGAATTGCGTATATAGCTTCTGTCCTTTCTTCTCTGCTTGTTTCAATCCTAACGTTGCCCGCTCTTTGTTATTTATTATTAGTACATTCCAAAGAGAAAAAAGAAGATCACAAAGTGCATTTGCATGCATTAATAAACCGTGACATCATAAAAAATAATGCCTCATTGTCTACGAAAGAACACTCTATAGAAAAAGAGACCCCGTTTGTTGTTTGGCTTAAGGGAAAATTCTCATCTATTCTGAATTGGTCGTTAAAACATTATCTTTGGGTTCTTGGGTCTGCAACCACTGCTTTAGTAATAGCTTTAATGCTTCTTCCTTTCTTTGGGAAATCCTTTCTGCCGGAATTTCATGAAGGGAATTTTATTATTTCAATGAACACACTTCCGGGGACGTCCTTAGAAGAATCTATGCGCTTAGGGAAATTGGTGCGCCAAAATTTATTAAAATATCCTCAAGTCATTTCAATCTCACAGCGTGCGGGCCGAAGTGAGTTAGATGAAGATAGCGGCCCTCCAAATTTTAGCGAGTTTGATATTCTCCTAGATTTTGATAAAGACAAAAATACACCACCTATAGAATTGGTTAAACGTATTCGTGAAGATTTGGCAAGAATCCCTGGAGCCGTCTTTAACGTTGGTCAATTCATTGCTCACCGTATGGATGAAGTTCTCTCAGGCGTAAGGGCTCAAGTTGCAATCAAGATTTTTGGAGAAGATCTCTCCAGACTTAACCAAATAGGTCAAGCGACAGAGACACTTCTACGCACAGTTCCTGGTGTTGTGGATATCAATAGAGAACAACAAATCGCGGGGCCTCAAATCTCTATTAAAATTGATCGAGAAAAAGCCGTTCGCTATGGTATTCCAGTGGGCGAAATTGCGGATACAATAAAAATTTACCTTAATGGTGTTGTGGTTTCTAGCATTCTGGAGGGGCAACGTAGTTTTGACTTATTTGTACGCTTAGAGGATAAAGATCGTAATACTTTTAAATCTCTCCAAGATTTGTTCATTGATATTCCAGGAACGGGGTCAGATGGCAATGCCAAAATTCCTTTGCGGGCCATTGCAAAAATAGAAATCGAAAACCAGCCCTATTCGATTAAACGTGAAAATGTTCAGCGTCTTGTCGTTGTTGCTTTCAATGTGCAAGGTCGTGATTTAGGAAGCGTCATTCAGGACGTTCAAAAAGGTATACAAGAAAAAATTCAACTGCCTAAAGGATACTATATAGAATACGGTGGACAATTTGAAAGCCAAAGACAAGCCAATCGCATTCTATTAACTTTTGGAGGCTTAATCTTATTGGCTACCCTGATGTTACTTTATAAAGTGTTTGGAACATTTCGAGAGGCTTTCCTTGTTATGCTTAATGTTCCTCTTGCCTTGATAGGGGGAATTTTTTCTCTTTACATCGCTGGGGCAGATATGAGTGTCGCAGCGATGATTGGCTTCATTACCTTATTTGGGATTACCATGCGTAACGGTATTATTCTAGTTTCTCGTTATAACCAGCTGCATCGAGAGCAAAAATCTCTTCAAGAGGTGGTCGTTCAAGGAACCCTCGATCGCCTCGTTCCCGTTTTAATGACCGCTTCTACAGCGGCACTTGGTCTAATACCTCTGTTATGGGGATCTCCCGTTGGTAAAGAATTGGAACGTCCCTTAGCCCAAGTCCTTCTAGGTGGCCTTTTTACATCAACGATGTTAAATATGATCGTCGTTCCTACCCTTTATTATCATTTTGAAAAATGGAGAGAACGACGCTTTAATAAGAATTAACATTAAAGAGGAAAGCAACACATGAAAAATAAGAAATTCTTTAGCATCTTAGGTCTTAGCGCAGTCTTTATGCTTATGGGAATCATGCCCTTACAAAGTGCTTCAGAGGGAGGCACGCATCATTGTGGAACAACAGCTGAATCTGAAAATGCCATTAAAGCTGAATTCTTTATGAAGGGCCCGCTGACCAAAGATAAACCTATGCCAACTGAGCTTAAGCTCATTTCCAAACAAGACAACAAACCTTTGTTGCCTTCTGAAATTAAAGAAACACACACAAAACTAATACATTTGCTTATCTTTGATCAAACGTTGACGAATTATCAACATATTCATCCTACTCCTACCAATAAACCGGGGATCTACCAATTTGAATGGACTCCCAAAGAAGCAAGCCAATATAAGGTTTGGGTTGACCTTACACCTTTATGTACGAATCAACAGGAATATATCATGGCTGATCTTGGGGATCTTTCTAAAACTCCTCAAAAAGTGGATAAAACGCTTAATTCAACTTATAGCGTCGGCGGAAGAATAGATAAAATTTACTTTAGCCTTTCCTTTGACTCTCAAGAACTTATGAACGGAAAAGCCGCAATGGGAAAAATTCTTGTCAAAGATTCCCAAGGCCATCCTTTTACTCAATTAGAACCTGTCATGGGAGCTTTCGCCCATATCGTTGCCATTAATGAAGATTTCAAAACCATTGCTCATGTACATCCTATGGGAGTAGAGCCTTCAAAAGATTCAGATAGAGGAGGCCCCAAGCTTGATTTTCATTTTGAACCCAACAAACCAGGTTTCTGGAAAATTTGGGTTCAAGTTAAGGCTTATGGAAAAGAGCTATTTATTCCTTTTGGTGTCAATGTTAAATAAAAGAAGGTCCTTAAAATCCAGTGGGTTCGTTTCTATATGAAAAGAACAAGTGTACAAAAAAGGACACCTTCCTATGCCAAAAGACAATTCAAGCTTTCAAGATTTAGAAAAACAACTTGCCAAGGATGCTTTGGAGGAGGCTCTTAAGAACCTCCATGGCGAGATCACGAAGGATATTGAGAAGAACAAAAATACCTTTTCCAAAGAGATTCAGAAAACCCTAAATGCCTTTAAAAGTGATCTTGAAAAAACCATCTCAAAAGAATTGGATCAGAAAATCTCCACCCACTTGAAAAACAACTTTTTAGACATTAGCACCAAGGTCACTTCCAGCTTTTACGAAAGCTCTTCTCCGTTGTTAAAGAGGGCAGAGGAAGATCTGACGCGTCTTCATTTGCAAGGAGAAAACACTTTGACCTCTTGGAAAGCCATGATGTTGCAATATACAAGTCTATGGACAAAACCTTTTATGATTGCATTTTTTGCAGCAGCCTTTGCAGGAACGGTGATTTTCTTTGTTTGCACTTACCTTTTGTGTGGTAAGTACACTCAAGAGATCCAAAATTACGAAAAGAGACTCGCTGCCAATGAAAACATGCTTCTCTGGTATTTTGAAAAATACAAAGAGCGCCCTGAAACTATAAAGAAGAGACCCCAAGGTTCGCTCAGCACGCCTAAGACTCAGAAAACAAAGAAGTAAAGAATACTTATAGGGAGAATCCTCCTCGGCCCCGATCCATCTCCAGTTGCTTTTCTTGAGCGAGTTGCTTAATGGCCTTGCTGATTTCTGGGTCGATTTGTTTGATGTGGTCAAACACTTCCTTGTTTTTATAAAGGGATTTGCTAAGGTCGGAGCGTTCTTTCTCTAAGTCAGAATTGTATTTTTTCTCAAGCTCATGGCCGAGGTCTTTAAACCGATAATAATAGGACAGGTCTTGTTTCAGGGCCTCTTGTCGTCTTTGTTCTTGCTCTTGTTGCGATTTATGAGCTGCCTCTTTAGCTTGAAGGGCCTGGGCGTGAGCATCATGTTCGGCCTGTTTGATATCTTTCAGATCGCCTAAGAACTTTATGGCCTTGTCGGGATTTTCAAAGGCAGCTTTACGAGCGAGATCCTTTGATTTATCGGACATATAGCTTAATAAAGGAGAGGCGAGTAGGTGATTTACTTTTTCAATTTTCTGTTCAAATTGTTTGACATAAGGCTCACGTTTTTCTTTCCAGTACTCAACCGAGGAAATCTCTCCGTAAGCCTCTAGACTCTTTCTAAATACCCTTTTGTAAAAGTCAGCTGTGTTAAATGCAGGGTGCTTCATATCTTCCAGAACATCGTGGACGGTGTTGATGTCTGCGCGTATAGAAACAGATGTTTTTTGAAGAACCTCTTGCGCTCGGGTTTCTTCTCGAACCGTTTCCGGCTTTAACAAAATAGACTTCTCTGAAGTTCGCCCTAGAAAATGATCGGCAACGTTTTTAAAGGCCTGTTTGGAGACGGCCCCCATGGCGTAAAGCTCATCCCCCAGGCGGGTGAAGAGTTTGGTGAGAATCCGATCTTCTTCTTTCATAAGTTTAGAGAGAGAATTAGCATCCAAATAATCTGCTGCCCCCAGCTTTTCTCCTGATTTAGAGAGAACTTGCGGGAGTTTTTCGGCTCTCCAGAAGTCTAAGGTACTTCCATAAACTTGTACGTCTTCTCGGTGTCGGGTCATGGCCACATAGGTCAGATTTTGCGTCATCTCATGGGAGGCCAGAAGGAAGCTTTTATCAACGGTTGTGCCTTGAGATTTATGAATGGTCACCGCCCACCCTTGATCAAAATAAGGATTCAGCTTAGGCGCAAAGGATACCTTTTGGTCCTCTGCGATTTTAACTTCAATTTTTTGCGCATTGATTGCTGTAATGGTCCCTATGGTGCCATTTTTAACGCCAAGACCTGTATTATTGCGGGTAAAAACTAGCTTGTCTCCCTTTGAGAACACCCGCTCTTCCTTAAAGGTTTTCTTGCGTCCAAAATCATCCTCAACTTCTCGGTGAACGGTATAAACAAAGTCTTGTCTATCAAGGATCCCTATTTCCTTTAAATGACTGCGGGCCTGGGTGTTAAGATCCCGCACATCCCGGTTACTATAAGCCATCATGAGGAGGCTCTTATCAGGGGATTCTTGAAGGTTTTGCTTCCAGTCTTCAATTAAAGCTGCTTTAGCCGCTCCCCTCACCTCAATCCTTTGCTCAGGAAGTTTCTCAAGTCCTATCAAGTGATTGAGTCCCTTCTCCTTCAGAAGGGCGGCAGCCTCATCATATTGCAACTTTTTGTCTTGTTTTTTACTCACAAAAAGTCGAACCATTTCCAGAGGGTCAATGTTTCGGGATTCAAGAATGGGCTTATACACCTCAGGATTGGCTAAAATCTCTTTGCCAGTTTCTTTTTGAACATCTTTCCATTTTAAAAACAGCCCGTAATCTTCATGCTGAGAAGCAAGAGAAACATTTTTGAGTTCTCCCATGATCTCCCGAAAGATGAGCCCTGACGTACGGGCAGCCATCTCATAGCGAGAGACGACGTCCGAAGGGAGTGTTTCATCCACAAGATGAACATGGCCTTTGTCCTGATAGGTCTGAATAGCTTTTTGCGTCTCTTGTTGTCCAAACAAGATTGTGGCATCTTTTTGCCAGTCTTCCTTTTGACGGACGATTTCCTCAAGGCGAGAAACTCCAACCCTTTCTGTGACCAAACGAAAGGCGGGACCGGCTTCTACCGGCTGCAGCTGGGCCCCATCGCCCACCACAACGGCCTTGACCCCTAAGGTTTGAACAGCGCTCAAAAGCTTATCAAACCGCTCCACATCCACCATGCCCGCTTCATCAAGGACAAGGATGCTATTTTCATTACATTGGCATCTGCCTTCTTCAAAGGCCTTGAGAAACTTATGCAAGGTTTGGGATTTGATTCCACTGCTTTCAAGATTCTGCGCCGCCCTTCCTGTAGGCGCTAGTCCATAAACCCGATACCCGGCATCCTCCCAAATATCACGGCAGGCCTCTAAAGCTGTTGTTTTGCCGGCACCTGCATAGCCCACAATGCACTTGAGCTGCCCGTCATTTACCAGATGACGAATGGCCTCTTCTTGTCCCACACTCAAGACATGACCTTCTTGGGCTAATCTCGTTTTTAAACGCTCTAAACCACCTTCAAGAGAGGTAGAAGAAACCGAATGAGACGTGTGCCCCGCAAGCAGTTCAGCCGTTCCAACGAGCTTCTTTTCCGCTTTGAGCATGGTATGGGTTGTGTAGATTGCTCTGTTTTCACCGTCTTGATTTAGCTCCTCATTTCCTTTTAACAAAATCAATTCTTTTGAATTCTGAAGCCGAGCGTCCAGTCTCTGAAAAAGCGTCCCATCATCAACATACCGTCCCAGAATTTTCTGCACATCCCCCCACATAAAGGTGGCATGATGGCGGGTCACAATGTCAAAAACCGTCTCTGGACGCCTCATAATGCGGTAGAGATTACGGAGTTGAATTTCTCGAAAGACTTGAGTCCGTTTTGTGGTAGGAGTTAACGCAACAAAACCTCCAATGTCTTTTTCATTTTCTGGAGAGTTTTCTTGAGTTTTTGAGGAAGAACGACCTTCAATGCCGTCTGCACGTTTTTCTTGTTCATTCACCCCTTTGCCTAATTTGACCTGAGGTTCAATATCTAATCCCTGATCCTTATAGGACCGGTGATCAAGGGTAATATCAAACCCATGCATTTTGAGGTAAAAGCTGGCATATTGGGCCCATTGCTCGCGCCACACTTCATGAACTTCCCGAGTGTTCCAGTCACGATTCTTTTTAGAGGCAAGTCCTTGAGACGAGCCTCCTTCCACAAGTTTGCGCGTTAAAAAAAATGTATGACAATGGGGATTAAGTTCTCCCGTCTTCTCACAGGTTTCTACATGAAAACTTTGAATAGCGAGCATCCCTAAACCACAGAACTGATCTTGAACATATTCTTGGGCTAAGATCTTTCTTTGCTCGTAAGTTAATTCTCGGGGAAGGGAAAACTCAATCTCTCGATAAACTTGAGCATCAACTCGCTTTTCAGCGGCATTGGCTATATTAGAAAGGAGCTGAATCCCTTTCTCGCGATCTGTTGCGACAATCTGTTGAATCTCTCTGGCCCAGGCGGGGGCATTCTCAGGGAGTAAAATCTGCACCTCTTGCACAGACTTATCTTGGAAATCAAAAACCTCGCCTGTGTGTGGATCCGTAATTTGTATTCCTGAAATGTAGGCGAGTGCTTTTACAGGGTTACCTCCGTTACTGCGTCCAATCATCCTGGTTGTGTGATGGTATATGGCCATAGGGTGTTTTTTGCTTGTTTATGTGCTTTTGTTTCTTTGAAAAAGTCGTTGTTGCTTGCAACTAAGCGCATTTATATTTGTACAATGTATCAGCGCGCCTAGCAAGATTTAAAAATAATTTTTCTGCGGACTGACTTATAATTTTTATGTTTTTTGTTGTTTTATAGTGGCTTAGATTTAACTTCCTTTCTTTCTTCTCTTTTTGGGAAGCCTTCTTGACGATTGAAAGAAGATTTGATAATCTTATGTCAAATAAATTTCAAAAAACTTTAAACAGGAAAAACAGGACTCATGGACGATGATCTCTCTAATATTGAAGACAAAATAAATCTGCTTAAACAAAAAAGAGAAAAAATTAAAACAAAAAAGGCTCTTCTCTTGCTTAAAGAAGCTCAAGGAATTCTTTCCGATAACTTCTCCTATGAACTCGTCCTTTCAGTTCTTAAAAACTCTTGGAGCTCTGCCTCAGAAAAACAAAAGGAGGAATGGGAAAAGTCCGCCAATCAATTTCGCAGTGATGAGAGCAAACGAAGTTCAAAAGGAATGGCAATTTCTCAAAAGGAAGTACAGCAATGTACAACAGAGAATCCATAAGACGGAAAGGATCAAAAAGATGAAAGAGGGACTTAACCAAACTTCTTCTTCAGCTAAAAGGCGGGCACGAACTCGAAGTTTGATCCAGCTTGGAGGCCTATTGGAGGTCGCAGGCACCCTTGATGTTTTTGACATTCCTCTCGGCGTTGATTTGCAAAAGGACATCTCCGTCAAAAACAACATCGCAGCGTTGTTTAGAGGGTTGCTGGAGTTGAATGAATTAGCGAGGTCCTCAGAGGTAGATCTCAAATTCTGGGCGCTTCAAGGGCTAGAGGCTTTTAAATCAAGAGGTTTGTCAGAGACAAGGCCTCTCGATAGACAAAAGGAGGACATTATGTAAAAGAACATTGATGAAAAAAATCGAGGAAAACTCGATAAAAAACAATTTATCCTCAAAGGATTTCAAGTTGTCGGGCAGGCGCCTAAGGGTGAGCCCGATGAGTGTATTTGGATATGTGACAGAGGGCGAATCCCGAAGGGCAACGCACCCGAAACTTGAAAGACGAAGAGGAAACAAGCGCAGTGCATGAGTCGCGACAACCCACACACTGCTATCACAACCAAATCTGTCAAAGGAGATTTGATCATGAATGAGATCAATATACACAACTTTCAATATTTTTTAAAAGAGCTTCAAAAAAATCTTATCGATCTAGAACATCTCATCGAGCAAGAGTCCGTCGAGCTCCGTAATCTTGCCATTCTCCATAACGTCATGGAAAAAATGTGCGACAATTGGAACCATCAATTGGAATATCAGGGTAGAAAATAACAAATGTTAGCTCAGTAGGAGTTCCTGCTGAGCTCTTTATTTGAAAAATAAATTTCGACAAAAAACTTGAATTTTAAAAAAATACACACTAATATGGAATTATGAAAGAGGAAATACCGTGACAAAACATGAGTTAGAAAAACTCTTAAAAAACAAAGGATTTGAAAAAAGGTCAGGCGGAAAGCATGACATTTGGATTAAGAAGGGTTTCCCTCCCATTCCTGTTCCTCGTCACAAAGGAGATATCCCTCTTGGAACATTATGGAACATTAAAAAAG
>JAKFXB010000143.1 GCA_021731585.1 Alphaproteobacteria bacterium | reverse complement strand
TATAATCTGTTACCTATGTGTCCGGGTCGGACACCTGGAAAGTGGCGGATGGGGTGGGATTCGAACCCACGAAACGCTCTCACGTTTGCCGGTTTTCAAGACGGTAGAAATGTTTAACGGATAACAACTGTTAACAAAATATATCAATAAAATCAATGAATTACATAGGATTCTTTGTTGCCACTCATACGGGTTTATTACTGTTTTTTGTCTCCAAATGTCCCATGAGTGTCCCATGACATTGAGTGCTTAGCCTAAGTCATGTGTCTCCAGAATGGGACTTCTTCCTCCCCATCCCCTCCTTGACCTTTTCCTTTTTAATCAGAGGGTTATGGGTTCGAATCCCGTAGCGCCTACCAGGATTTCCCTGGTGTTTTAGAGGACCTCGAAAATCAGAAAAATCCCTGGGTATACACCCGGTCACTAGTGTCCGGTCATAAAATCAAATAAATATAATTGCTTAGGAAAATGCTCTTGGGGGTTTTTGTTAGAAGAATCGTCAAGCAATTGATTTAAAGGTGTTTTTTCAAAGAGAGTTAGGCTCAAAATTTGTAGAATTGTGTAGAGAGATAATTCACTTTTCAAGTGTTTCTTAACAATTGCCACCAGCACGTAAACTCCAATCGCAATCCAAATTTGCGTTTTGACAGCATTCTCACTGGTGCCAAAAAAAGCTTTAATCCGCAAATGCTGCTTTATCCACTTGAAGAAAAGCTCTACTTGCCAATGACTTTTATATAATTTTGCGATCACAAGTGGAGGTAAATCAAAATTATTTGTTAGAAAAATGAGATATTTATTGCTTTCTTCATCATAGAACTTAACCCGACGCAATGATTGTGGATAGTCTTTTCCTGCAAGTGCTCCTGTCAATCTTATCGTTTGATCACACCCCAAACCCGTTTCTTTTTCTATTGGATGAGAATAGATCCTTTTGAAGCCCACTTTTGACTTGGCCCGAATCACAAAAAAAGCTTGAGCTTGATGGAGAACATAGAGCCGAGAAAAGTCAAAAAACCCTCGATCCATTATATACAAACTACCAGCCTCAAATGGCAGAATATCCAACACATTAACCTCATGGGGCTTGCCATCTGTAATATGGATAAAGGCTGGAATATTACCTCGTAAATCCAATAGGGTGTGGAGTTTTACTGCGGCTAGCGTCTTTTTAAATCGCGCCCACGGAAAAAGAGACAAACACAGTTCTATTGTTGTCGTATCTAGCGCATAGACCGTGTTGTCCAGCTCAACACCAAAACTATCTTTGGCATAGAGAGTTCGAGCTGTTTTAATAAGGTGAAGAGAAAAGTCCCTGTAGATACGCCAATCTCTTGTTTCATTAGCATCTGCCAGTGTACTGCGAGCAACACCGCCCCTAATACCAAGATGGTAAAGTTTTGTCTTATGTGCACGCAAACAAGCTTCGATATCTCGTAGACTTTCTCGGTAAGTTAGCTGGGCAAAGGCCATGCATAAGAATTGATCAAGATAGGAAAAGCTTACGGGTTTAACCGAGCCAGCATATTGCTTAACACATTTTCGAAAAATAGGTAGCTGAAGATGCTCCATCAACTGCGCGAAAACTAACTTGCCTGTGTTCATAAAAATCTCCTGAATCGCTCAGGAGAAAGCAAAGCACATTCAAATCGATTTCGCCTCAAATATCAATTTTTGATTTTATATCAATAGGTTGAGACGATGGCAAACGATCCTCACCGGACACTAGTGACACCCGGTATACTTTGAGGAAGAGCCGTTAGAAGCCCAGATGACCGTTAAGGTCATTTTCTTCAATCCTGTAAAGTCTTATAGACAGGCTTATTGTGTTTAAACGTCACACCAAATCTACAAGAAAGGCACCACTTAAGAGTAAAAAAGAACAGTCTTAGCGCATGGTAGAGCAGTCTCTACTCCACAAATTCCAGACTTAACTGCTTTTATGCAGCGATCTTGCCAATATATTTTGCGCTTGAATTAAGGTTAACAACAAAAAACAACTTATGGCAAAATCAATCATATATGCAAGGATCATGAGCGCAAAGAATAATAACCCTATATGAAAACGATGAAACAATTTTTTAAATGAAAGAGGTAGACTTGGAGGCAATCTAATAAGTAGAATGCAATTTTAATACGTTATTAGGAAAAGTTAATTTATGCATCAATTCAGAGCCTTCAGTATGGGAGTTATCATGAGTGCAATGATAGGTATGGCTGCAACCAAAGCTACTCCTGTACTTGATCAGCCACTTACTTCACCCCTTCCTGCACGGTTTGGCACGAAGGTTATAACTCCTAATTGGCTTCTCAGTGCGTACCAGGAAAATACAGAGCGCCCAATTGTTAAATGGCTTGATGATACTCACATACTTTACACTTTCCCCCCACAACAGGCTAACCAAAAATGGACCATAGAATTATTCGATGTTCGCGGTGGTAAGCATAAAGTGTTAGGTGTTGGAGCTAACCCAACACCTTCACCTGATGGTCAATGGATAGCCTTTACCCAGGGTGAAAAAGAATCCAAACAGTTATGGATTACGGATCACAATGGGTCAAATCTTAAACAACTTTCCCACATTGAAGGGGGGCTCAACGACTATTCCTTTGAGTTTGCTTGGTCACCTGATTCAAAGTACATTGCCTTAGTACATCAGCCTTCTTTTCCCTACTGGGAAAAAAAGGAACCTCCTCAAAGTACGATAGATATTATCAACACGACGACAGGGCAATCTCAACATATTGCCTCGTTCGATGCTTCAATACGTTCTCTCTCCTGGTTTCCAAATGGTAAAGAACTTCTCTTTGTGAAGGAACGTATTGGCTCTTTATATAACGAAGAAGAGGATCGGGACTGGATTCAGTCACTAGATATTAACGATGGCCCTGTGCGTACTCTCGCTGAGTTTGATGGGTTACAACAATCGCTTAGGCCTGTTTCTTCCCCAGATGGGCAATGGATTGCCTTTATGTATGATGCAGACAATCCAACGTTTAATTTTATGCCAAGTATTGGTCTCATCCCTAATGATTCTTCGGTCAGTAATATATTACCCCCAATAACTCGCTTAACTCATGAGCTAAAGTTGTACTCACCTCGCTGGTCCCCCGACAGTCAACGTATCTATGTCTTAAGGGATTATGGTGCCTATAAACAAATTTATGCGATTGATGCCAAAACAGGAGAACCATCGCAAATCACCCATGCCCCTTTGAATATTGAAAGCTACGCTCTTTCTCCTGATGGGGCCCAACTGGCTTGGATAGGTCAAGATGCCCAAGCGACCCGTGTCCTACGGGTGGCTTCAAGTGACGGTCGTAATGTGAAAGATCTCGCGATTATACCCGAGGCTCCGAAGGATATGGCCCTAAGTGAAGTTCGCGAGGTTGAATGGGAATCTCCTGATTACCCTGCACGCCTGCGTGGTCTTTTGTTTTTGCCCTTGAACTATCGTGAAGGAACTCGTTACCCGCTGATCGTTGATATCCATGGAGGAGGAGAAGGGGCAAACATCTATTTGAGTGGAGGAATTTTAGTCAGCACCCCCCTTGAATGGCAGATATGGACAGCAAAAGGATATGCAGTATTTGTTCCTGAGTTTCGCTCATCAGCTTCGTTTGGATCGCTTGCCATTACACGCGATGAGTTTCAAGAACATGACCTTATCAATTGTGATATCAAGGACATTGAAGCAGGTGTTGACTCCTTGATTGAGAAAGGAATTGTTGATCCTCACCGCATAGCAGCCATTGGCCATAGTGCTGGAGCACGAAGAGTAAACTGGCTTACAGCAACGACCCATCGATTCCAAGCGGTGATTTCTAAAGAAGGGTGGGCCGATGAATGGATTGAAGCTTTTTCTGCCCCCCCCCTAAAACGAACATTTTTAATGTTTGGAGGAGCCCCTTGGGAAATTCCTCAAAATTATCAAAAAAACTCAGCCTTATTTCATTGCTATGGGGCCGCAACACCCACCCTCTTTTTAATGGGAAATCCGGAACTGGGTGGAGCTGATCCTTACAACACAGTTCCTATGTTGTATAATGCTATAAAAGCACAAGGCGTTGAGACAGAATATGTAAAATATCCCGATGAAGGGCATGTCTTCGAACAACAAACAAATCAAAGAGATGCCCTCCAACGGAGCATCAAATGGATTGATGACCATATGGGAAAGAAATCAAAATAATAGTAATTCCTAGAAATATAAATAGCTCGAAAGAATGGTTTTCCTCACTTTTTTCTCGACGTCATCTACCTTAACTTTTAATATAAGTCCATAGACTTTCCTTTTATTGAACTAAGATGTTCCACTGAAAGTCTATGAACACTTGGGAAATTGTCAAGATTTGATAGTCTCCCGACTTATTATGGTGCGTCCCGAATTCTTCTTTCCCCAATTTGCTCCGCGTTTCGTGCATATTTAGCCCCTTGAGTGACTTTGCTTGCGTGCCCGCTTAGTGATGTTCCGTAGATGCTGTCATCTGTCTTAGAGCGAAGAAAACTCTTGGACTTAAAATTTAAAAATCCTGTACGGAGAAATTTTTTATGCATCATGATTTCCTTTTTTGTTGTTAATTTCATTCAACACAGAGGTACTTTGATAGTTTTTTACTCTC
The DNA here is from genome assembly GCA_021731585.1 of Alphaproteobacteria bacterium. Classification (GTDB taxonomy): domain Bacteria; phylum Pseudomonadota; class Alphaproteobacteria; order UBA9655; family UBA9655; genus UBA9655. The sequence continues at coordinate 12,832 of JAKFXB010000143.1, read as the reverse complement.
AGTGAATCTTGAATCATCTGTCAATTCGATTATACTGTCAACAATAAAAATTACACTGCCACTATCGTTAACATAATGAACTGTTAAAGGAAAATCGGTATTCAATATCTATTGATAAGAAACGTCCGCGCTTGTACTTTGCCATGTAAGAGCCTCTCAACGACGGACTTAGACCAACCACAAGGCTAGGAGCGAGGCCATTCCATCTTCAGACTACATCACATGGAAGTTAGAAAGTCCGAAGAAACTTGACCTGAGTATGTACGAAAAGTTAAGTGTACAACTAATATAAAAAAATAAGACAGAAGAATAATTATGATAAAAAATATGCACTACCATCTTAGCGATCATATCTATATAGCACAGTTTCAAGACGAGCTTATCCTCTTGGATACGAAACAAGATAAGTATACAATCTGTTTCAAGGAATTTTCTGGGTTATTAGTGAATCTTCTTGAAGGAAAACAATCTGCTTCAGAGGGTAAACTCTTTTCCTCTTCTAGTGCGCAATTTTCCTCACAAGAGCAATTCATTATTCAAAAACTCATTGATGACAATATCATTGAGAAAAGAGAGGGTCGTTACCCTTTTCACATTGATCGTAAACTTGACTCTGAGGGAGTTTCAAATGTGGATTGGAATCTGCCTTTAGAGAATAAAAAGATACACCTGAATTTCTCAACATTAAGGGCCTTTATAACACTCCTCCAAGTCAATTTTTTTATAAAATTTAGAGGGCTACATGCAACGATTCAGTTAATCAAAAAATCTCGAAAAAATCACTTAAACTATATCGTTCCTCAAGATGAAGAACTAGAAAATCTTGCTAATTTAGTAAATAAGGCGTGTCTTATTCACCCGACTAGAATAAAATGCTTAGAGTGGGCCATAACTTATGTTTTATTAGCTTTAAAACAAAAGTGGAAATGTAACCTCGAAATTGGCGTGCAGAATTACCCTTTCTTTGCCCACGCATGGGTTGAATGTGATGGAAAAGTTGTCATGGACTCACAAGATTTACGAGAAGGATTAGTCATCATTTTAAATGAACCTTTCAGAAAGTTAACAATATGATTTATTTAGGCTTTATTCATTTTAATGATGCCCCTGATAGAGGTCAGGAGCTTAGCTCCATTCTTGAGGTGTACACGCATACAACTCCTACAGTCGTCAGAAAAAACTCCCTTACTCTTTGTTATGGTAAATTATCAAATGTGCACGATATGGATGAAATTTGGGAGAACGCCTCTTCCGTTTTAATGGGGCGTATTTTTGATAAGGTACAGCAGTGCTCTTTTAAAAAACAAGATTTTAAAAATGTATCCCCTCTGAATAAAGAGGAGGTTTTAGAGAAAATATGGGGAAAGTATGTTTATATCAATTCCAACAAAAAGGTGTCTCAATTTGAGATTGTTATTGACTCAACAGGTCAACTGCCTTTTTTCTATTATCTTTTTTCCGATGGAAATGTTTTATTCTCCTCTGATATCGAAATTATTTTTAAAGTTCTTTCTCAAAAACCTGAGATTAATTGGACTTACTTATGCTCCTACCTTGTCTATGGAAATAGTAGTGCGATTCAAACGCCTTTTAAGAGCATTTACGAGCTGCCCCCTGCTTGCTGTTTAAAAATTACAAAAAATGAGAGAAGGACAGAACCATTTTGGAATCCCCTACGCTCTTATAAAACATCAGTTCCTCAAGAGAGTGACGCTGTAGGTATTTTACAGGCAACTTTAAAACCATGGATTGAACCCTATAAAAATATATGTGTCAGTCTTTCTGGAGGACTCGATTCTTCTTCTCTTGTTTATTGTCTCAAAAATATCATAAAAGAAGATCAAACGTTGAGTGCGTTAAATTATTTTCACACTTCTGTTAAATCATCAAACGAGCTGATCCATGCCCGTAAAGTTTGCCAAGAAACGGGTATTAAGCTCATTGAAATTGATGTTTCTCATTCTCTCCCCTTTGATCCTTCTTGTCAAAAACAGCCCTTAAACCCGAATAAGCCATTTCCTGGATTGATAGGCTTAAGATGGTTAGAAAACATAGCTGACCATATCCCCATAGGCGGCTCTTGTGCTTTCATCAGTGGACATGGTAGTGATCACATCTTCATGTGCTCTCCCTCTAAAAAATCTGTAGCTGATTATATCATTGAAAAAGGTCTAAAAGGATCTAAAGAACAGTTAAAAAACATCACACAATTTTACCGAGACCCTCTTCTTTCAATTCTTAAAGAAAATATGATGAGTTTAGGCTCTCACTTTTTTTGGGGGTGTTTGGGGAAGAAAGCCTCTAAAAATACTCAAGGTGAAATTCCCGATTGGATCAAGCAAGGGGTGCATCAAAAAACCTCCTCTGATTTCATACATCCTATCTATGAGCATTTACCTCCTCAAATACTTCCTGGAAAATATGAACAGATTGATGTTCTTTACGAAGGTCTTGCTTCTATTCATATGGAGATGAACCAAGTTAATCGAACCTATTATCCCTTTCTTTATAAACCTGTCGTTGAATTCGCTTTCTCTTTTCCTACCTACTCTCTCTTCGATAAGGGGTATGACCGCTACCCCCTCCGTAAAGCTGTCAGTGATCATTTTAAAACAGAGGCGGTGTGGAGGCGGGATAAAGGCGAAACGACCGGAATACTCCAATTAGGTACTAAGAATAATTTAGCATACGTTTTAGATATTTGCCTAGAAGGACAATTTGTCAAACAAGGTCTTATCGATAGGGAAGGGTTGCATAAAACAATCATACTAATTAGCAATGGTGATATTAAACACTTGTTCCCTTTCATGCATCTAGCTTCCCTCGAGATATTTCTCAAATGTTGGAAGGAAAGCTCTTTGTGAGAAAACATACAAATTATAAACAATATGGGAAGTGTATCAAAGAAAGTATTATCCTCACATTTGAAGATAAAAAAATTCGTTGGAGCTTTTTCTTCTCTCTCATAGGATTAAGTATTGGAGTTCTCTCAAATTTATCAATTCCTCTTCTTCTCAAAAAGATCGTAGACTCTTTTTCTTCACAAAGCTCTCTATCCATCACATTGATGTTGCTAAGCTACGGATTGATTTGGATGATCAGCCAAGCCTCCCTGCATGTGCGAGGGCTGCTAACCTATAAAATTGAACAACGTATTACCTTTATTTTAGGAATAAAGGTTCTGTCTCATCTCTATAGCCTTTCCCACAGCTATTTCCTTAACCAAAAACCAGGAGCCTTAACAAATGTTATTAGAAAAGCTCAACAAGATGTACCAAGCATTATCCTTGGAGTATTTTTTCATGTTCTTCCAACAGTACTTGAATTTTTATTTGTCATTATTCTGATCTCTAGTCTTTATCCCTTTATCTATAGCCTCCTCATGATAGGGACTTTGGGATCATTTCTTATTTATACCTCCCTCTCCATGAAAGCGGCCCTAACAGATCGGGAAAGAGCCAATGGGATCGATAAAAGCGTTGACGGTATTGTCATAGATTGGCTTTCAAATTATGAGGCGATTAAGGTTTTTGGCAAACGTGAGTTAGCCATTCAAACGTGTAAAAGGGAGTTAAAAAAACGAGAAGCCGCTGAAGTTACGTTTATGACGAAATATAGTCTTTTTCAATTTGGACAATCTTTAATTTTAGGACTTGGGCTTTCTTCTCTTACCTATCTCATTGGTCAAGGCGTTTTGAAAGGCTCACTGACAGTAGGAGATTTTATCTTATTTAATGGATATATTTTACAATTCATTGTCCCTGTTGGCCTCTTAGGCCAAGTCTTACAGGATATTAAAAAAGCTCTTGTTGATATGAAAGGGATCCTCAATCTGCTGTTTACAACAAGTGAGATCATTGAGGCTCCAAATCCTCTGATCTTATCAGGCTCTCACTTTCAAATACATTTTGAAAACGTATCATTTAAGTATAATGACAGAAATATCTTGAAAAATATTTCTTTTAAGATAGAAGCGGGTGAAACTGTCCTGATTATGGGGCCGACAGGGGTTGGAAAATCTACCATAGCCAAGTTAATTCTGAGGTTATACGACCCTATCGAGGGTCAAGTTTTTATTAATCAGACAGACCTAAAGCAATTTTCTTTAGCCTCTCTTTACGAGACAGTAGGTTGGGTTCCTCAAGAAAGCTACCTATTGAACGATACAATTAAGAATAATGTTCTGTTTGTACGCCCTGAAGCTACTTTTCAGGAGATTGAAGAGGCTTTAGATAGAGCGCACCTTCTTGAATTTATCAAAAAGCTTCCTCAGGGCTTTGACACAATTGTAGGAGATCGTGGTTTAAAGTTATCGGGAGGAGAAAAGCAACGACTTTCTCTTGCACGTCTTTTCCTTAAAAAACCAAAAATTTGTATCTTCGATGAAAGTACTTCATCTTTAGATAAAGATACAGATTTTATCATTCAAAATAATATTGAAAAATTTCTTCCCCATGCGACAAAGATCATTATCACTCATCGCCCATACCTTGCTCATAAGGTCGATCAAATCATAACGCTTCAGAAGCGAGGTGTAAAATCATCTATCAACCAACCTACGAATAAGCTTTGGCTAACGAATTAAACGAAAAATTACTAAGAGAAAAATAGCACATGCCGTATTTTGTGTTGGTGTTGGCACAGCATTGCACCTGTAATGCTTGGTAGATTCAAGAGTTAGATTTAAACTATAAATTTTATACCTATTGGTAGAAGTCAGGAAAAAAAGAAGGTGTCCTTAAAATCCAGTGAGCTAGTTTCTATATGAAAAGAACAAGCGTACAAAAAAGGACGCCTTCCCATGTCAAAGGGTAATTCAATCTTTCAAGATTTAGAAAAACAACTTGCCAAGGATGCCTTGGAGGATGCCCTTAAGGACCTCCATGGAGAAATCACGAAGGATACTGAGAAGAACAAAGCCACCTTTTCCAAGGAGATACAGAAAACTCTAAAGGCCTTTAAGAGTGATCTTGAAAAAACTATCTCTCAGAATTGATCAGAGAATCTCTCGCCTGAAGCTTTCAAACTCTTAACTCTAAACATCACATCGACATGGAAAAATCTCTTTCTTTTTGCCTTGAGATTTCTTGCTCTATGCGCTGTTGTTGAACTTTGAGTAAGGCTTTTTCTTGCATTTTGAGGAAGTCTTGCTCTTGGGTGATTAAATGGCGATTGTTATAACACCGCTCTTTGAACATTGAATCTGCGTCCATGCGGCGCAGGTAGATAAGGTTGTGGGAGCCGAGGTCTTTTTCCATATAGTCTGGGTATTTCTCCTCAATCTGATGGGCGATTTCGGCCATGGAAGTCATTTGAGTATCGGTGGGCTTGGCGCCATGAGTTTCTTGGTATCTGAGCATATTCTTGGCGCATTCAGTTGCAGCGTTTTTGGAAAGGAAATAGTTGGTACTGAGCTCTTGAGCGAGAGTTTTGGCTTCAGCTCTATGAGCTTTGAATTCCGCTTCTGCTAAGTGTGGAATGTTGGTGGATGGTTTTAAACCTTCTTGTTTAGCCTCAAGGAACAGGCGGCCCTCAATGGATGCCTGCCTCTCTGCAATCATATGAATGAGGAGAGGATCCTTTTGTGCATCAAAATTGCCGCGTTTATGCCATTCATCGGTGAACTTTTCCTTGATTTGGGGAATGCGGTCGAGCTCATACTTGGCGCGGAGGAGAAAGTGCTTTGTTTCTTTTTCTGTTGGCTCTGTACCATTGAGTGTATGAGCATGAAAGATAAAATTAGCAGCTCGTTCGGCTTGAAGTGGGATACGCTCTTTTAAATCAGCAGTCATGGAGATATTTTCCTTGGCTATATAGGTATAGAGGATCTTTTCGCAAGTTTTGGCCAAGTTAGTGTGGACTTTTTGAGCGCCTTGAATGGGAGAGGTTGGTATGGGAGAGGGGGCTTTTGATTCAGGGAGAATCTCCGGCTCTTGTGTTCGGCCAAGGAAGTGATCAGCCACTTGCCAGAAGGCTTTCTTTGCAACGGCACCCATGGCCTCTAGCTCATTGGAAACTCGCTCGAATATCTTAGTGATGATCTTATCTTCTTTTTCCATAAGCTTACTTAGAGAACCCTCATCAAGATAATCGGCAGAACCTAGCTTTTCTCCTGATTTTGAGAGGACTTCTGGAAGTTTTTCAGCATTCCAAAAATCAAGGGAGCTTCCGAACATTTTGACTGTTTCCCGATGACGGGTCATGGCCACATAAGCCAGATTCTGGGTCATTTCATAGGATGCTAGGACATAGGTATGGTCTACGGTCGTCCCTTGGGATTTATGAATGGTCACGGCCCACCCTTGGTCAAAATAAGGATTAAGGTTGGGGGCAAAGGAGATTTCCTTTCCCTCATCCAGCTTGACCTGAACTTTTTGTTTGTTGAGCCCTGTAATGGTCCCCATAGTTCCATTCTTAACGCCAAGTCCGTAATTGTTCCGGGTAAAGACAATCCGATCTCCTTGAGAGAAGGGTTTCTCTTCTTGGAGGATTTTCTTTCGTCCAAAGTCATCCTCAACTTCTTTTTTGGTCTTATAGGTAAACTCTTTCTTTGAGAGGTGTCCTGATTCCATCAGGACTGATCGAGCCGCTTTGTTGAGATCATTCACATCCCGATTGCTATGGGCGAGGATAAGAGAGCTTTTGTTTGGAGATTCTTTAAATACAGTGTGCCAAGATTGAACAAGGGCTTCTTTTGTTTTTTCTCGTTTATCAAAAGCTTTGTTTGTGTCTATTGTTGGTTGAGAAGCCTCTTCTTCAATGATATGAACACAGCCTTTATCGACATACCTCTGAAGGGCTTCATATGTTTTCTGTTGTCCAAAAAGAACTGTGGCTCCTCTCTGCCAATCTTCCTTTTGACGAACGACCGTATTGAGCTCTGACCTTCCCAACCTTGTCGTCACTAGACGAAAGGCAGGCCCCGCTTCCACAGGTTGAAGTTGAGCTCCGTCTCCTACGACAATAAGTTTGACACCCAGCTTTTGAACCGCTTCTAAAAGTTTCCCAAAACGCTCCACATCCACCATTCCGGCTTCATCAAGGACAAGGATGCTGTTTTGATTATACTGACACCTGCCTTCTCCAAAGGATTTGAGGAACTTATGCAATGTTGTTGAATTTATGCCGCTCTGTTCAAGGTTTTGAGCGGCCTTTCCTGTGGGCGTCATTCCATAGACGGCATACCCTTGATTCTTCCAAATCTCATGACACACGCCTAGAGCTGTTGTTTTGCCAGCCCCTGCAATTCCTACGACGCATTTGATCTGTCCCTCATCCACAAGGTGATGGATAGCATGCACTTGATCTTCAGAAAGTCCTCCCTTGTTTTCTAAGGCCTTATTAGCCTTTTCTATACCGTGGTCAATATGAATTTTTTCAACACCATGGGTCTTTAATTGGTTCAGGTTTTCCGCTGTCTCAATCAAATTCCTCTCCGCCTTCAGCATTGTATGGGTCGTGTAGATGTTCCCCAACTTTTCATCCGACCTTAAGAGGAGGAGCTCAGTTGAGTTCTTAAGTTTAGCTTCAAGCCTTTGAAACAGAGAGACTTCATCCACATGACGGTACAAGACCTTTTGCACATCCGCCCACATAAAAGTTGAATGATGCTTGGTTGCAATATCAAGAATAACATTTGGGTTTCTCACAATGCGGTAAAGATTGCGCAATTGAGCGTCATGAAAAATCCTGGCACTCTCTGTGAGAGGGGAATAGGTTTCTCCTCCTTCAAGAAGTTGGAGTCTTTTTTCCTGTTCTAAAACACCGCGTCCCAGCTTGGGCTGCGGCTCCATTTCAATGCCTCTCTCGAAGTTGGAACGATGGTCAATGTGAACATCATGGCCACGGAGTTTAAGATGGAAGTTGGAATACTCCTCCCATTTGACTCGCAGTTCACAAAGAAACTCTTTGTGATTCCATTCTCGTGCTTTTTTAGGGCTCAGGCCATTTTCTTCTAAACGCCGCGTCGTAACAAGTACATGGCAATGGGGCTTCTCTTCGCCTGTTTTCTTATCTACATCAAAATGAAAGTTGAGTTGAGCCGCCATACCATGAAAGCAAATCTGATCTTCGACAAACTCTCGAGCCAGGGCGATGTTTTGCTCATCCGACAATTCTCGGTGAAGGAAAAATTCAAATTCCCGCCAGACTTGAGCATCAATTCTTTTTTCGGCTCGCTCAACCATATCAGAAAAGGCTTGCACCCCTTTCTGACGATCAACTTTCATGAGATCTTGAATCTCCGTTGCCCACTCAGGAGCGTCCTTAGGCAGCACCAATTCCACATGTTGAACGTCCTTCTTTTGATAATTGAAAGTCTGCCCCGTACGTTCATCATAAAGTTTGCACCCCGCACGATAAGCAAGAGCATTCACCGTATTCCGGCTGCTTCGAGAAAAAACCTTAGCGCTGAAGTGATATAGGGCCATTTTCTTTATCCCGTAGAAGAATCTTTGTCGCCTGCGACCAAGCGCTGTTGGCCACGTTTGGTAGCCAAGGGGTGTTGCCACCCCCCAGCCCCATAAGAACCGTGCGTGCGACTTTCACCGCACACGGCTCAAGCTTTTCTAAGGCCGCCTATGAGCGACCCGGCTGTCCGTAGTGTTTCTCTGGTGTCTAGAACGGCTGCTGTCTTCTTTTGATCCTTCTTGCAAGACCCTTTTCTCAAGAACTCCCGCCTTGAGAAGTAGTCGTTGTATTGTGGATCATAGGGAGTAGACTCCATTCTTATCTTGACGTACCTCGTGATGGGGACTCGCGCAGCTTGAAAGAGGTCAAGAAAGGCAGCTTCTCCTTTCTTGTTCTTCATAGCTGCAGAAAAGATCTCCTGTCGAGCTCCTAAGGGATGGAAGTACTTCTTCCGTACCCATTCAGCGCTCTTCTCGGAATGTCTTCTCCGGATCCACCATAGGATCTTCTTGAAGATACAGTGGTCGAGATAAGCAAAGGTCTCTTTAGAGACAACATAGCGGTAGTAATTTGCCCATCCTCTAATCTTTGGATTGAGAAGATGGATCAAATTCTCCTGCTTTGCTGTTTTCTGAGATTTGATTAAGGCTCGGATTTCATCCAAGAAAGACTTTACGTTTTTCTTAGAGGGCTTGATAAGAAGCTTGCCCTTGTACTTGCGTACATTAAACCCGAGGAAATCAAATCCTTCCTCTATAGAGGTAATCTTCGTTTTCTTTAACGAAAGCTCAAGTCCTCTTTCCTTTAAGAAGGAGACCACAACTGGCATGACTTTTTGTTCAAGAACTTCTTTTGAAGCTCCTGTAACCACAAAGTCATCAGCAAAGGAGATCACATTCACCTTATCCTTGTTAGTCACAGCCCTTTTAATGGCTGCTTCTAAACCGCTAAGAGCGATGACAAGAAGTGAGGGTGAAATGACCCCGCCCTGTGGAACTCCATTAAAGGTAGGAAACAGAGTTCTTTCCTCAATATACCCTGCAGCTAACCATTTGGCTAAAAGACCTTTATCCATTGGAATGTTATCTTGCAGCCATGTTCCACTTAAGGAATCAAAACAGGAACGAATATCTCCTTCTAAGACCCAGGAAGCAGCATGACTACGTGCGAGTACAATAAAGCACTGCTCAATAGCATCAGCTGTTGAACGCTTAGGTCTAAAACCATAGGCGTTCTTGTCTGCTTTCATCTCCGCTACAGGTTCTAAAGCCAAGAGATGCAAAGCTTGCATCGCTCGACACTTCATTGTAGGGATCGAAAGGGGACGTTTCTCCCCTGATCTCTTCGGGATATAGATTCGTTTCAATGGTTGAGGATTATATCCTCTCCTCTGTAATGAGTTAACAGCCTGTATCTTCTGTCGAGATGTCCTCCAGAGAACGCCATCAACTCCAGGAGTTTTAGCTCCTGTGTTCTGAGTGATTCTCCTCACAGCTAAAAGCTTAGCTGAGAAGGAGTGTGTCAGAAGCCATTGTAAGGTTTTTACCTTACCATGACGATTTTCTCGGACTGCCTTTGCAATACGCATTTGAAGCCGTTTAACTTCTCTGTTAACATGGGGCCAATTGATGGTTTCCCATGTTAGTTTTGAAGCAGAAGACGCACCGGTAGATGATAAATTCATTACTGTCATTTGCTTTTCCTCATAAAATAAAACGGTTCCTCACATTCTCTCGCAAAGAAAGACCAGTTGGACGTGGGCCTGCTTTCGCAGGGGGTGACGTTTAAAACCCCTATTCGTCCCATTACAGGACGACATTCGCTTTTTCCAACCTCCCAAACTCGCACTGCCATAGGCATCCTTACGATCTGCTTTCCCCGAAGGGAGCCGTACGAGGTTTCCAGGGTCACTTAAAGAAGTACCCAGCGGGTTAGGCGTCTGCTGTTGACCGGGAGGACCCACAACCACGAGACTGCACACACAGATCAGCCTCTCTCCTCCGTACCTTTTGGTTCAAGTGCGTCAGCTACTTGCACTTGTTGCGCTTCACGGCCGTTATCACAGATTCAGATATCTTCGCCATACCGCCTCCCTAGCACTCATCCGGATGTAGCTTCCAGAAGGGTTCTCCTCTCACGATTTAAACCCCACGCGTTGCCGCGTTTCGTTACATTGTCAGGACCGCTCTTTATTCAGGTCCCTAGGTTTATTTGGTGGTACAAATAGTCCAGGCTACGTTGCCTGCAACACCTCCTTTAAGCGCCTTTTGTCGCACAACGTATAAGCGCGCTTATCAAACTTTTAACAAAGTTCGCTAAGAAGGACTTATCATCCTCAAAAAGAGGAGTATGAGTGTTAAAACGATTCATAATTATCTGAAGTTGCTTTTGATTATAGTTAGTTATGTTTCATTATATTTAATGATAACAATAAGTTACATTGCAATATAATAACAAATTTGCTAATATAAGTCATTCGCAAAATAAAGAAGGAGACCGTATGACGGACAAACTAATCACCATCGAAAAACAGATCCATAGGCTTAAAGAAAGACGGAACAAACTTTACGCACAGCAAGCCGTTCTCTTTTATAAAGAGGTTGAAAAGATTTTTAAGAATGGATTTTGTCCCATTCTTGCGTTGGATATTCTCACCAAAACCTGTGAAACGGCTTCTGCCCTTCAACAACAAGAGTGGAAAAAGCGTGTGCCTTCTTTTCGCATCGAATCCACTAACAGCAATTGCAAAAACCCTCAAGCGGCTGAACCAACAGATCTCCAAAGCAGAAGAGCAAAGATACAGAAGAATGCATAGGTTAGAACTCACATCCCCCACAGCCAAAAAGGCCAGAACGAGAACCTTAATCGAAGTTGGCTCTCTTTGTGAGAAACCAGGATGAAGTCTAGCCCTGTGCCCTTATTGATCTTTTAAAGCAATGGGGTAATAATCTTAATCTGAAAGATCTCTGTGCAGTCCTGGGCCGTTCTGCTATAGTGGAGCAGTTTTTAAAGTCTCCTTATTTTCAAAATAAGAAGGATTGTTTCCCCTGATCTGCCCTTTCTATTTTAGAAGGTGTCCTATGTTATATTTTACTTCTGACCATCATTTCTGACATGCTAATATTATTAGGTACTGCAATAGGCCTTTTTCTTCCGTAGAAGAAATGAACGAAGCCTTAATTGAAAAATGGAATGATGTTATAAGTCCAAATGACGAAGTCTACTATTTAGGTGACTTTAGCATGGCAGCACGTCCTGTAGAAATCTATACGCCCAGACTCAATGGTACCAAGTATTTAATGCCAGGAAACCATGACTTTTGCCATTCTTATCATAAACAGTCACGTACACCAGAAAGACAGGCTCGGTGGATACAGCAATACCAAGATTGGGGATGGGTGATCCTCCCCGAACAAACATCTCTTTTTATTCCTGAGTTTGGAGAGGTAAAGCTGTGTCATCATCCTTATGGTAACATAGGTGCTGAGAACGATAAGTTTGCCAAGTGGCGTCCCCATGATGATGGCAGCTGGCTTTTATGTGGGCATGTGCACGACAAATGGAAAACGATGCATCAAATGATCAATGTGGGCGTTGATGTTTGGAATTTTCAACCTGTTTCTTTAAGAGAGATCATGAGAATTATTCAGAAAGGATAAAACACTCTTCTGGTAAATATAAGGTTTAGATAAAGAAGGTGGAAAAATCATAGAGACCTTTCCACCTTCCTTCATCAGATCATTTCACTAACGTTCTTGTTCTGTTTCATCCTTTATAACCTTATGCGCTAAGACTAATAGCCATCCCTGAAAGTTTTTAAAAGTTAGCTCCAGCACGCCCATTTGAGCGGGAACATCCTATATATCCCTTTCAAGGCGGATTAAAAGATGATTAATGCCGCTCATGCTCAATGCCCTCCTTGCCTAACCAGCAATAATAAGCTGTAAACATATTCCTTAAATCTCCTCGAATCAGCTCGTGTTCAAGCCAAGCTTCATCCATAAGATCTTCAAGACGTTTAAATCGGCGAGTTAGGTGTTGAGCTGAACGCTCGAGTTGTATTAAGTTCGTATCAGTCATTGTAACTCCAATCAGTTATGATGATTAGCGGCGGGTAAGTGTTTCCAGCATTTACTCGTCGCGCTCTCTCATTATTAGAGAGCTATTTTTATATTATAGAAACGGAAAAAATCGTCAACAATAATTTTAAAAAATTATCATGTGACCAGTATTCTTATTAAGAAAATATAACTTTTTCAACGGATAGAGTAAAAATAAAAAAATTATTCTTCGTTTTCAAGAGAGCGTTAAAAACGAATAATATCTAAAATATGTTGAATTGTCCTTCGTTTTGGAATATAAATAAAAAGTGAAGAACAAGGAAAGCAAACCCTATGCCCCTTATTGGCCGAAAAAAAGAAAC
>JAKFXB010000144.1 GCA_021731585.1 Alphaproteobacteria bacterium | reverse complement strand
CATATGGATGATATACAAAATAATGTTATAAATACCGTTAGTAGGGCAGATCTGGGAATTACGCACAACCTCCATGCAGCTGGAAAAGCGGCGAAAATAAGGATGGGTTGCATTGGCTTGAATGCTTGTCTGCTTCATTTCAAGGGGGCATATTTGAGCTCCGGTATAGCAAAGGTTCACGGAAAAATTAGCCTGCTTCATTACCAGTTTGTGAGGAGTAGCATTGGTAATAGAGCCAATGTGGTGAGCTTGTGCTGTCGTTGAGATGGCGAGGGTTACCATAAGTGCAAAGAGAAGGGGGGGATTTTTTATCATTATAAGTTGGCTCCTTCTTTTTTGAGGTATTTTTATGAACCTCTCAAAGGATAGCCGTAAATTAGTAAATAAAAGACTAATGGGCAAAAAAAGAAGAACTGAAGAGAATTAGCTTTCCATCTCTTGAAGAATTGCTTTCTTGCGAGATGTGCCCATGACCTTATCCCATACCTTTTCAAAAACCCGGCAGAGTGCCCCATTGGCCATGACGTTTGAGCTGGTGATCAAGGGATCTAAAAAGACGTTCAGGGCTAAAATAATCGCAATCATCTCTGGGTTAAAGTTGAGGTAACTCTCATAAATAGGCAGCATGATAAAGATGGCGCCCCCTAAAACAGCTGCCGTTGCATATCGCGCGAGCACGAAAACGACGCTAAAGCTAAGCCATGTACCAAGATCCGGATTAGTACCGTAAAAATGACGATAGATAAGGAAACATAAAAAGGCCTGGGCGATACAATCACCAATTTGTTGAATGTTGGTCGTGGCCGGGATAATTCCTTGAGCTAGCTTGGGATCCTTAAGATTCTTCGCGGCCCCTTGAATAGTCCAAGGCATGGTGGAAAGGCTACATCCTGAGGTTAGAGAAATGCCGCCCGCAGGAAGAAGATTTCTAATATTTCCCATGATCTTGTGTAAAGACAGACCCGCTCCGAGGGTAAAGAGAAACAGAAGGTAGACAAAAATAAAAGCAATGAGCCACAAGACTAAAAGCGAATAATGAGCGAAAACATGGGTGAGCAAGTTTGTTTGATACATTTGTACAGCAAATCCCAGGATAAAGAGGGGAATTAGCCGGGCAAAAACACGGGTAAGAATCCACTCCATAATGGATTTACCCCGGGAAATCAGTTGAGTAAGGCCGGTTGTGGGCTTAAGCGCATTAAAACATCCCAATACAAGACCCGCTATGGCGCCCTTTTCCGCCGACCACCAAGCCGGCTTTATAGCAGGAAGGCGCCAGAGAGCTGTGAACTCACTAGAGAGATCTGTCGCACCGAAGGAGGGCAACATTTCAGCCGCAAGGTTGGCACATCCATAGGCGTACCAAACGCTCATAAAGTTAGAGCATGCTTCAAATATCAGAAGGGCCAGGATAAATACGGGCGCCTTTTTTTCAAAAGACTGCACCGCATAGGCGATAAAGAAGCCAACCGTAATGGGCATCACCCAAATCAGCATATCCTTAATAAATAAGCTGAGTGTATAAAAAAATTGATGCGCGGGCCCTGGCAATAAATTGGCCAGCAAAAGGTAGATCCCTAGGACGAAAAAGACTTGAAAACTGCGATGCTGAAGGAGAGCTGTGAGGGGTGAGGCTGATTTCATTTTTTTCCATTTTTATTTGAAATTGCTCCGTTCCCAACTCTTAGCAAATTTTTAAATTTTTGGAAATAAAAAAATAAAAAAAGCTTCATGGAAAATTATACTGTATTTATCTTTCTTTCTTCCTATTCCAAAGGAAGCGCCACAGCTTTGACTTTGCGCGGCTGAAGGGAATCCAGTTCATAGAGGCCATAGTGGGTGCGGATCAAGCGATTGACTGGCGCTATACTGCTGAATACATCTTATAAAAAGTAAGATAAAAATTTTCTTGCAAATGGTGGCAAAAGTTGCCACCATAATTCTATGAAGCTTTCTAAAAAACATACAACAACACTAAAAGCAATTTTTCAAACACCAACAAAGTCGACGGTGCGTTGGAACGATTTTAAAAGTTTGATTATAGCTCTCGGTGGTAGTGTTGATTCCAGTGGAAAACGGGAGGCTCTCGGCAACGAATAAGGCTAAAGGCAAGGAGGGCCGTGTTACATAAACCTCATCCTGGGTCAGAGATGATTAAAGCAAGTGTTGAAAGCGCAAGGGATTTTTTGAGAGGTGCGGGCATTGAGCCAGCTCAGGAGAATGAATGATGATGAATATTATGCATTATAAGCACTATATGGCACGCATTGAATATGATGAGGAAAATGATCTTTTTCATGGACGTGTTTTAGGTATAAAGAATGTTGTTGAATTCTATGGGAAAACAACGGAAGAATTGCACCGAGAATTTAAAGTTTCTATCGAGGAATATGAGGCGATGTGCCAAGAAGACGGTGTTGAAACTGAAAAGCCCTTTTCAGGTAAATTTACCATACGGGTGAACGAGGATGAGCATCGCCAACTGGCTTTAGTCGCTGAATTAAACAACAAAAGTCTTAATTCATGGGCAAGCGCCGTGTTAAGAGAAGCTGCAAGCAAAAACCTGAAGTAATTTGCCTGAAGTTATTCACTTACTTTGTTCCTCTTCCCGCCTCCAAAGGCAGCGCCACAGCTTTGACTTCGCCTGGCTTAAGAGTCCCTAGTTCATAGGGGCCATAATGGGTGCGAATTAAACGATTGACTTGCCAGCCGAGGAATTCAAAAACGCGGCGAATCTCTCTGTTTTTTCCTTCTTTAAGGCTGACCAAAAGCCAAGCATTATCGCCTTGTTGGCGCTCCAGGGTTGCCATGATGGCCCCATAATGGGTGCCCTCAACGGTGATGCCGTTTTTGAGAGTTTTAAGGGTTTGTGGATCAACCCGGCCATGGACCCGCACTCGGTAGGTGCGCACCCAGCCTGTGGAAGGAAGTTCCAGGTGGCGGGCCAACTCTCCATCATTGGTCAGCAAAATAAGCCCTTCACTGTTAAGGTCCAGGCGTCCCACGGAAATAACCCGCGGGAGGTCTTTGGGGAGCGCGTCAAAGAGGGTGGGGCGCCCCAATTCATCCTTGTGAGAGGTGACGAGGCCTTTGGGCTTATAGTAAAGCCAGAGGCGAGGAGGGGCCTTTTGAGGGAGCGGTTTTTCGTCCACCATAATACGATTTTCAGGGGTGACACAAAAGGCGGGCGAATCCAAAACGGCTCCATCCACAAAAACGCGCCCCTCGCGGATCCAGGTCTCTGCTTCCCGCCGGGAACAAAGGCCCGCGCGAGCCATGACCTTGGCGATGCGCTCACCCTTATTCACGACAGGCTTGGATAAAGGCTTTGAAAATTTTACTTGATTGAGAACACTCGGAAAAACATTCTGGATGCCATTGAAGACCAAGGCAGAAACGATGGTGAGGTGATTCAAAGCCTTCAATAATTCCATCAGGGGCTATCGCATTAAGAACTGCTGAAGGCGCCAGATTTTTGACGGCCTGATGGTGGACGCTGTTGACGTCAAATTCTTCTGTGCCAAGGATTTCATGAAGCAATGTTTGCGGTGTAATTTTTACTTTATGACACGGTTGATGAGGATTTTCATCCTGAACGTGATTTAAGGCTCCAGGTACTTCATCGGGAATATGTTGGATAAGCGTGCCCCCTAAGGCCACATTTATAAGCTGCTCTCCTCCACAAATACCAAAAACCGGGATATTCTTTTCAAGGGCTCGTTTTGTGATTGCCATTTCAAAATGGGTGCGCTTGGGCTTGAGAGTGACCGTAGGATGAATGGTTGTCTCTCCGTAAAGCTTCGGGTCAACGTCATGGCCGCCACCCGTGATGAGGAGTCCTTGAATCCGGGGCAGAAAGTCATCGACCAGGTCCAGCTCATGGGTCAGGGGAAAGGGAACGCCGCCTGCACGTTGAACACTTAAACAATAGTTGTCGCGCAAGGCATACCAAGGATAATTAGAGTAACCACCAGGGTCGCGAGAATCAAATGTAATTCCAATGAGGGGTTTTTGTGTCATGATAAAGTCCTAAAAAAGCAATTTTTGTATTATAAACACTTTATTTCCCATTTAAAACGGGTAAAGTGAGAAAAATGAAGTTTGTTAAAGGTTAAAAATGGAAAATAGTCGTACACTCGCCCAAACCTCAATGGCATGGCCCTTTGAAGAAGCTCGGAAAATTCTTGACCGTATTCACGGGAAAACACCGGAGAAAGGCTTTGTCTTATTTGAGACTGGCTATGGCCCGTCGGGACTTCCCCATATAGGAACCTTTGGAGAGGTGGCGCGCACCACTATGGTCCGCCACGCTTTTTCCTTGCTTTCCGATATTCCCACAAAACTGTATGCGGTCTCCGATGATATGGACGGTTTGCGGAAGATCCCGGATAATATTCCCAATGGAGAGAGGGTACGGGAACACTTAGGAAAACCCTTAACCCAGATTCCCGATCCCTTTGGCACCCATCAGAGTTTTGGCCATCACAATAATGCTCGTCTTCGCGCCTTTTTGGATGCTTTTGACTTTGAATATGAATTTGTGAGTGCGTCTGAATGTTACACATCGGGGCGCTTTGATCCTATGCTTCTGTCCGTTTTGGCCCATTATGAGGCCATTATCAGCGTTATTTTGCCAACGTTGGGCCCAGAGCGCAGGACCACCTATAGCCCCTTCCTGCCCGTGTGCGCGGAAACGGGGCGCATTCTTCAAGTGCCTGTGGTAGAGCGGGATGAAAAGGAAGGCACAATTGTTTATAAGCGAGAGGATGGAAAGCTTATTGAAACAAAGGTCACAGGCGGCCATTGCAAGCTGCAGTGGAAGGCGGATTGGGGGATGCGTTGGGCGGCCTTTGACGTGGATTATGAAATGTCCGGAAAGGATCTTATCGATTCTGTAAAATTGTCGAGTCAGATTTGCCGCATTCTGGGGCATAAACCGCCTGAAGGCTTTAACTTTGAGCTTTTCTTGGATGCGGATGGCACGAAGATCTCCAAGTCCAAAGGCAATGGGCTCTCCATGGAGGAATGGCTCCAATATGCGCCCGAGGAAAGCCTAGCTTATTTTATGTATCAATCGCCCCGTAAGGCCAAGCGTCTTTATTTTGATGTGATTCCTCGCGCTGTAGATGAGTATTTGAGTTTCCTTGAGAAATTCCCTGAACAACCCCTGGATCAAAAATTGGCCAACCCTGCCTGGCATGTGCACAATGGAAAGCCTCCCAAAGAAGAGCTACCCTTAACTTTTGGTATTCTCTTAAACCTTGCCAGCGTTACCAATACGGAAGATAAAAAGATTTTGTGGGGGTTTATTAGCCGTTATGCAAAAGGGGCCACGCCCGAATCCATGCCCATGGTGGATCGCTTGGTAGGCTATGCTATTGTGTATTACCGTGATTTTGTGAAACCCCATAAGCATTACCGGACGCCGACGGCTGAGGAGCGTAAAGCACTTGAGGATTTAGACCTTGCCTTAAAGAAAGTGGAGCCCACCCCAGAGGCTATTCAAGAACAGGTTTTTGAAGTGGGAAAGCGCCACAATTACGCCAATTTACGGGACTGGTTTAAGGCCCTTTATCAGATTCTGTTGGGCCAGGATGAAGGGCCAAGGATGGGCTCTTTCATTGCCCTTTATGGCATCCAAGAGACGATTCAGCTTATTGAAGATGCGTTGAAGAAGAGTGAATGACAGCACTCCTATTTCCTGGCCTCAAGCTCTTTGGCGGGGAGGGACGCGCCGCTGCCCCCAATGTGGTGAAGGGCGCTTGTTTCAAGGGTATTTAGCGCCGCATCAAAAATGCTCCCATTGTGAACTAAATTTTGAAACTTTAAATGCTGATGATGGGCCGGCGTATATCGCTATGGGGCTCGTGTGCCTTTTTGTAGTTCCCTTCTTTTTCATCGCCCAAGTTCTTTATGAGCCGCCCTTTTGGTTGGCACTTGTTATTAGTCTCCCTCTGACGTTGGGAATTATTTTGGGACTGTTACCCCTTGTGAAGGGAGCTTTTATGGGTGCTTTATGGAAGAGCAGAGGCTGACTTCATTTGAGCGCCGATGTGCTTTTTACCCCGAGCGTGTGCCAGATCTTGTTGGCGTTGGCGAGCTCGTGCAGCGTCTTTCTTTTCAGGGGAAGTGGTGTGATAGCAGTGAGGACATGAAACCCCGCGCTCATAAAGGGGAGAGTGGGTATCCTCTTCTGTAATGGGACGCCGGCAACCATAACAAGTACCGTAATGACCCATCTTAAGGCCGTGTTCAATAGCCACGCGCCCATCGAACACAAAACATTCACCTTCCCACAAACTTTTTTCCTGAGGGACAGTTT
Organism: Alphaproteobacteria bacterium; assembly: GCA_021731585.1. Taxonomy (GTDB): domain Bacteria; phylum Pseudomonadota; class Alphaproteobacteria; order UBA9655; family UBA9655; genus UBA9655. Next base: position 11,319 of record JAKFXB010000144.1, on the reverse strand, counting down.
CTAAATATTTTAAAATGCCGCCCTTGAGGTGGTACACCTCTTCAAACCCTTGAGAGAGCATATAGGCCGAAGCTTTCTCACAACGAATACCGCCAGTGCAAAACATGGCTACTTTGCGGTGCTTTGTTTTATCAATCTTTTTCACATAATCGGGAAACTGCGTAAATGAATGGGTTTCGGGATTGAGAGCGCCTTTGAAGGTGCCGATTTCTACCTCATAATCATTGCGAGTATCGAGGAGCAATACTTCAGGATCCGAGATAAGGTCATTCCACTTTTCTGCTTCCACATAGGTGCCAACGGCCTGCGTGGGGTCAATACCCGGAACGCCCAGAGTCACAATTTCTTTCTTAAGGCGCACCTTCATGCGATGAAAGGGCATTTTTTCCGCAAAGGATTCTTTGTATTCAAGATTGTCAAAGCGGGTTTCTAGGAAATTTTTTAACGCATCAATGCTTTCCCTGGTGCCCGCAACTGTCCCATTAATCCCTTCCTTGGCTAAAAGAAGGGTGCCCTTAATGTCATGCTGATCACACAGTTTTTTCAGGCAAGGCTGTAACTCCTTATAATCAGGTAGTGGCGTAAATTGATAAAGGGCAGCAACAATAATCTTGGTCATGAGCGTAAAATAAAAGATATTTATTTATCGTGCAAGGTTTTCCTTTGCAGTAAATTGATTATGTTTCTAATATTTTCCCATTCCTTAACCTTTCTCATGGCATGATAAAAATTTATAAAACTTTGGAGGGAAGAATGGGAAAGAATTCACAACGTTTTATTGAAAAAATATGGAAAAGTGCGCCTACCATTGAAGGGGCTGGTGTTCATTTAAAGCGGGCTTTTGGGTTTCATGAACTGCCGCTCTTGGATCCCTTTTTGCTTTTGGATGATTTTCGCTCCGAAAATCCTGCAGAGTATAAGGCCGGATTTCCCTGGCACCCTCATCGAGGCATTGAAACTATTACTTATGTGTTGGATGGTGATGTAGAGCATGGGGATAGCATGGGTCACAAAGGGGATATCTCTTCGGGAGACGTACAATGGATGACGGCGGGCAGTGGGATTATTCACCAAGAAATGCCCAAAGGAAATAAGAAGGGACAGATGTTTGGTTTTCAGCTGTGGGCGAATCTTCCCGCAAAATCAAAAATGATGGATCCGCGTTATCGCAGTATTAAGAAAAAAGAAATTCCTCTGATTACGACCCAAGAAGGCGTGAAGGTTCGCCTCATTTCTGGAGAAGTTGAGGGAACGCAAGGCCCGGTCCAGGATATCATCACAGGGCCTGAATATTTTGATGTTGAAATTCCCCAAGGTAAGTCCTTTACTCATATGGTTAAAGAGGGTCATAATGTCTTTGCTTATGTCATTGAAGGAGAAGCTTACTTTGATTCTCTCCGCGCCCCCTTTGCCCATGAAGCCGCCGGCAAAAATTACTTTGACATGACGCCTTCATGTCCCTGTGGGGATGGCACTCTCGTCCTCTATAAAAGGGAAGGGAATCATCTGACAGTAACGACGGATAAGCGGCCGGTGCGCTTTTTGTTAGCTTCGGGAAAGCCTTTGAATGAGCTGATTGCTTGGTATGGCCCCATTGTCATGAATACGCAAGCTGAATTGCGAGAAGCCTTTCTTGAATATAGAGAGGGGACTTTTGTGAAGGGATAGGATTTTCCTTGCAAATCACCTCCTAAAATTGTACAATAGTATTGTACTATGGAGAAATGTGATGCGCCATGAAATTTCCTACTCTGAGATGAGAAAAGGCCTGAAAAGTTATATGGATCAAGTCTGTTCAGAACACGAGCCACTTCTCGTAACCCGCCGTTCGGGCGACAATGTGATGCTTCTTTGTGAGGATGATTACCGTTCTCTCGAGGAGACAGCTTATCTTTCCCGCTCTCCAAAAAATCTTGAAAGACTTTTAGAAGCCCTCAGTAGAAAAGAAGGGAAAACCTTGGATGAAGTTCGTAAAGAGCTTGGAATTTGACCCTGCAGCCGTTGAGGATCTGCATTATTGGGTGAAAACAGATCGACGAAAGGCTGAAAAAGTTTTGGATCTTATTCAAGAGGTCGGAAAGGATCCTTTTCACGGTATTGGAAAGCCCGAGCCCCTAAAGTTTGATCTTTCGAAATGTTGGTCTCGTCGTATAGACCAGGAGCACCGCATCGTTTATTCAGTTGAAGATCAAAAAGTCAGAATACTTTCTTGCCGTTTTCATTATTGATTATGTTTGGTATTCAAAACGCAAATTAAGAATGGAAAATATTTCTATTAAAACTATTTTCAATAGTATATAAATGGTAATCATTCATTTTTTTAAGAGGAGTTTTTATCAAATACCATTATCATATGCTGTTGGCAACTGCTTTGAGCTTTTTCCACATTTCTTCAGGGTTTAGTATGGATCAAGAAGAGCAAGATGCTCAGGAGGCTCTTCACTCGACTGTAAGTCCAAAATTAGACCTTAGAGAGTTTGTAAAAAGCTTTGTTCCAACTGATTCTTCTGATGAGTACATAGATAGCGTTACGAAAGTCTTGCGTGATACGATAAACTCTCCAAAAAGGGAGATTCTTCAGGATCATGAAAGTCTTGAATTAGGAGTCGTGCAAAAAGATTATGGATATAACTTTCCTTCTATTCCTCGTATACAGCAGAAACTTTTAGAGTTCTGTGTGCGGGCAGATCATGAAGTCCATATTGCGGATGTAGGGGCAGGCTTTGGTTATGATAGTTTACTGGCCCTCTTGACTAAAAAGGCAAAAGTGACCGCTTTTGAAAAACAAGAAACTCAATGGGAGACGCTACAATTCACAGTTATTCAGTCAATTCTTACACATGTTGATCCAAATTTTCCTGTGAACAAATTTTCAGCTCTTCATGCTGACTTCTTAAAAGAACCATCTCTTCCTTTTCCAAAACATACTTTTGATGGTATCAATGTTAATAAAGTCATACACTTTTTTGATCCCGAACAATCCAGGGTTTTTAAAGAGAAAATCAATTTTTTCTTAAAACCTGGAGGACGTCTTTTTCTGACCTGCTTAACGCCGTCTCCCGGTACTAAAATTGATGAATTTATGCAGTCCAGCGAGGAGGAGTTTCCAGGGTACCTTTTTTATCGTCTGGAAACAAAGCTTAGTGAGTTATTTCAATTCGGTGAAACTAACTTGAAAGAAATCAGAAAGCCTGCTGACGGTGAAGAAAGTGCGCATTTCTTTCAAACCCATAGACAAGAGGAAAATAAAGACATATTGATCACAACAGACCGTGTTATGCATTACCATACATTTGAGACTCTTACCCGATTTCTTGGAGAGGAATTTAAAATTTTAGAGACATGTATTATTCCTCCTAAAGAAAGTATGGGTTCAGATCATATGATTTCGATTGTTGCGGAAAAATTATAAACTTAACAACTTTACGAAAGGAACACCATCATGCAAAAAAAATTTCTCCGGATATTCACGATATTAGTCGCCTTTAGTGGCGTTCTTGGACTAATAGGAATAAAGAACGCTTGCGGCATGACTGCCGCAGAATTTGAGGAGGAAATACAACGAGTAGACTTAAGCCATTTCGTTTGTTCCCCCTGGAAGACAACTAGGAAAGTGGCAGACACTATTCACTCCCACCCCGCCAGATACGAAGAAGTTGGAAAAAGCATTGGACCTCAGGATGTCGTAACACATATGAGACCAGTTCAGGGAGCGTATAACACATGGACTAAAAACCCTGACATAGTGCATATCAAGTGTCGGAACTGCAATCATGAATTGTCAACCATGGACAAGAGGCAACCCCCGAAAGTGACTTTCAAATGGACTTCCCAAGGGGGACTAAATATGAAAATGATGGTATTAACCTGGCCAAATAAGAACAAATCTGCAAGCGTCTGTGCCAAGGCTATGATACCAGGATCTCTTGAAACATTGTGGTTCAAGGCGGGTTTAGATGAAAAGCCGGAAACCTCATTTGCAAATTTTCTAAATAGATTATGGGATGCTGCAAAGGAAGAAGATAGTAAGAACCCAACGTATACTGATGCTTTGACAGATTATGGTGATGAAACTATGTCACTTACCACGCCACCTAGTAAAACGTCTTTTGAAACTGGGTATAATATTGAGCATGAATATGGAAGCTGTTGTTGTCTTATACTTTAAGTTTGAAGTGCAGAAAAGTATACAAATGCTTTCAAGGATTTTTCTTTCTTATGTTTCTAATCGTGTCATAATGAAGATTTCCAAACACTTTCTTAATCTACTTCCTTGAAAACCCATTTGACGAAGCTCAAGCAAAATGGCACAAATAAGCTTTAGCATTTAAAGATGATGAACTCCGTTATGACCCAAGATTATCGACCCACCATATTTTTGCCTCAAACCGACTTTCCCATGAAGGGAAATTTGCCCGAGCGTGAGCCCGAGCTTTTAAAGCGGTGGGAGGAGATGGATCTTTATGGACTGCTGCAGAAAAGAGCAGAAGGGCGCGAGCAGTTCATTTTGCATGATGGGCCTCCCTTTGCCAATGGAGATATCCATTTAGGGCATGCCCTGAATAAAATTCTAAAAGATATCGTTTTAAAATCTCAATACAAACTGGGGAAAGCAACGCCCTTTATCCCTGGATGGGATTGCCACGGGCTGCCCATTGAGGCCAAGATTATTGAAAAATTTAGTAAAGAAGGGAAAAACAACGAAGCGATTTCCCGTGTTCAATTTCGTGATGAATGCAGAGCTTTTGCCCAAGGGTGGATTGACGTTCAGTTGCCTGAATTTAAGCGCCTTGGGGTCATTGCGGATTGGGCTCATCCCTATACCACTATGAGCCATGAGGCGGAGGCGGAAATCATCCGCCTTTTTAGCGTTTTTTTGCTGAATGGTAGTCTTTATCAGGGCATCAAGCCAGTGATGTGGTCCGTTGTGGAGAAAACAGCACTCGCCGAAATGGAAGTGGAATATTTTGATGTAGAATCTCCATCCATTTTTGTTCGCTTTCCCATCCATAAAACAAACCTGCCTGCATTGAATGGAGCCAGCGCTGTTATTTGGACAACCACGCCCTGGACTTTGCCGGGAAACCGCGCCATTGCTTATGGAGCTGCCCTTGAGTATGTGGTCTTAAAAATTGAGGAAGTTAACGATAGTTCCTTGGCAACGCCTGGGGAAGTCATTTTGATTGCCAAGGGATTGAAAGAATCCGTAGAGACGGAAGTTGGCATTGAGAAAAGTACCCTTCTTGGCGAATTTAAAGGATCTGATCTGGAAGGCACCTGTGCCTATCATCCTTTCCATGGGGAAGGATATGACTTTGATGTTCCATTATTACCTGGCCTTCATGTCACCCTGGAGGCGGGCACGGGACTGGTGCATACAGCCCCGGGCCATGGGGTGGAAGACTTTGCCTTGGGGCAAGAATTTGAGTTGGAAGTTCCCGAAACCGTGGCTGAAGATGGTCTTTTTTATGAGCATATTCCTCTGTTTGCTGGAAAGCATGTGTATAAGGTGGCGCCCGAGATCATTGCTAAATTGGAAGAAAAGGGGAGGCTCTTACGCCAAACTAAGCTGAAGCACAGTTATCCCCATTCTTGGCGCTCAAAAAAGCCATTGATTTACAGGACAACCCCTCAGTGGTTTATCAGCCTTGATAAAAAAGGTCTGCGAGAAAAGGCGTTGGAGGCTATTAATAGGGTCAAGTGGATTCCAGAGGCAGGAAAAAAACGCATTCAGGCCATGATTGAAAATCGCCCGGATTGGTGTGTTTCTCGCCAACGGGCCTGGGGCGTTCCTCTAACGTTGTTTGTTCACAAGGAGACGGGTGAAGTTCTGCGGGATTACGATGTTGTTGAGCGGATCGTAACAGCGGTCAAAGAGGAAGGCTCAAACGTTTGGTATACAGCTAACCCTTCTCGATTTCTGGGAGAGAAATATAACCCCGATGAATATGAGCAAGCGCAAGATATTATTGACGTTTGGTTTGATTCCGCCTCCAGTCAAAGTTTTGTTTTGAAACAAAGGGAAGGGATGAGTTGGCCCGCCGACTTGTATCTTGAAGGGTCAGATCAACATCGCGGCTGGTTTCAGTCCTCCTTGATGGTGGGGTGTGGTGCCTTTCATGGGGCGCCCTATAAGCAAGTCATGACCCATGGCTTCATCGTAGATGAAGAGGGCAAGAAGATGTCCAAATCCCGCGGGGATGCGGTATCGCCGCAAACCATCACAAGTACCATTGGGGCCGACATTTTACGTCTGTGGGTTGTGAATAGCGATTATTATGAAGATTTGCGGGTGGGCGAAGAAATTCTTAAACGCCAACAAGATCTCTATCGGCGGTATCGCAATACATTTCGCTATCTTCTGGGCGCGCTGGCAGGCTTTACGGATGAGGAAAAAATTCCCTACCCAGACATGCCTGAACTTGAAAAATGGATTTTGCATCGCCTTTATGAAATTGACCAGATGGTCAGGGAAGCTGCCAAGACCTATAACTTCCAAGGGCTCTACACGGAAATCCACAATTTCTGTGCCGTGGATCTATCCGCCTTTTATTTTGATGTGCGCAAAGATTCTCTTTACTGCGATGATCCAAAGGACTCGAAACGTCGGGCGACCCGTACGGTGATGAATTTCATTTTTGAATGCCTGACCAGCTGGCTTTCGCCGGTTTTATGCTTTACCGCCGAAGAAGCTTGGCTTGCGCGCCACCCCAACCATGAGGGGAGCATTCATGCCGAGCTCTTTCCTTCTCTGTCCTTTGAATGGAACTCACCAGAACTGGCTCAAAAATATGAAGGCCTCAGGGATGTGCGTAAGGTGATGACTGGTGCCCTTGAAGTAGCTCGTGCGTCAAAGCAGATCGGATCCAGTCTTCAAGCCCAGGTGGAGGTTTTCTTGAATCTCTCCTATCTACCTTACCTTGAAGGTGTGGATTTGGCGGAACTTTCGATTACCTCGAAAGCAGTAGTAGTTGATACCCATACCTTGCCAGAAAATGGCTTCCAGCTAGAGGAAGTTCCCAACGTTGTGGTTTTGGTTAACCCTGCCTTTGGTGAGAAGTGCGCGCGCTGTTGGAAGGTTCTTCCTGAAGTGGGAGAGATAAAAGATTTCCCTGACCTTTGTGGGCGCTGTGCTGATGTAGTGGGGCAACCATGAAAAATAGGCTTCTTCTTCCCCTTTTAGTTGTCAGCTTAGTGGTTCTCATTGATCAACTCACAAAGGCCTGGATTCTTTATGAGTTTGAAAACCCTGAACTTGTAAGGCACATCCTTCCTTTGCTAGACATTGTTTTGACGTGGAACAAAGGCATCGGGTTTGGCTTTTTAAAAGCTAATGAGCTTTGGCAGAAGGTTGCCCTTATCATGATTGCTACTGGAATTTCTGCCATATTGGGAGTTTGGATTTCAAAAACTACCGATAAATTCCAGATCATTTGTTTAAGTATGATTATTGGCGGAGCTATTGGAAATGTTATAGATCGCTTGCGTTTTGGCGCAGTGGTTGATTTTATTTTCGTTCCTGTTTACATTCTCGGCTATCGGTTCCCTGCGTTTAATATCGCTGATAGTGCTATTACCGTAGGTGTTTGTCTTTTACTTATAGAAAGTTATATGAGGAAAAAAAAGTGATTCATTCTTCTCGATTTACCCTAATTGCTTTGTTGTCAGGTTGTTGTTTGCTTCAGGCCTGCGGTTCTGTCAAAAAAACCTTGGGTATAGATCGGGCTCCTCCCGATGAATTTGCCGTGACACCTACCATGGAACCCTTAGATATGCCGCCTGACTTTTTTATTCTTCCCCAACCTGATCCTGGGGCTCCCCGGCCTCAAGATATAAAAGCTCTTGAAGAAAAAAGGAATCAAGTGCTTGGAATAAAGCCGCAAAATCAAATGGCAACCGAGGGAGAACAAAATATTCTTCAACTGGCCGGTGCTGAGCCAGGACAAAAGGAACTTCGTAAAGAAATTGATGCGGAATCTAGGATAGAGGAGGCCAAAGGAGGCCACTCTGTTTTGCAAAGTTTAGGAATTAAGAAGAAACAACTTCCTGGAGAAGTGGTCAATCCTTATGAGGAAGCAGCCGAGCTTCAAAAAAAGGGAATTCCTCAAAATCCGAACATAGCGCCACAATAGATGCAGGATAAATTGCATGTTTAAAAAACTTTTCCTTGCGGTTATCTTTCTGACAACCTTATCTCAAGTCCATGCAGAATCTCTTATTCAGGCGGAAACGTTTACCTTAAAAAATGGGTTGCAGTTCTTTCTTCTTGTCAACAAAAGAGCCCCCATTGTTTTTTATTCAACCTGGTTCAAAGTGGGATCAGCCGATGAAGTGCCTGGAAAAACCGGTCTTGCCCATTATTTAGAGCATCTGATGGAAACAGGGCTTCCTGAAGTGCAAATGGGGCAATTTTTGGAGGATTTTCAATCCTCGGGATCTCATAGTAACGCCATTACAACTCGTGATCACACCTATTATTATAAAACCATGATGACGGATCATTTAGAACTTTTGATGCGATACGAAGCCGGACGAATGCGCGGCGTTGCTTTTAATCAGACAAAGTTTGATACAGAAAAAAATGTGATTCTTGAAGAGCGGCTTATGCGCACGGAAACCAATCCAGATGAGCACTTTAATGAGAAATTTAACAATGCTTTCTTTTCTGTCCATCCCTATAAAAACCCCATCATCGGTTGGGAAAAGGATATTCGCGGATTAACCTTGGATGATGTGAAAGCTTTTCATAAAAAATGGTATCAACCTAATAATGCTTATATTATTGTATCGGGAGATTTTGATCCCGTTCAAGTTAAAACCTGGGCTGAAAAGTATTATGGAGAGTTGCCTTCCGGCGAAAAAGTCCAGCGCAAAAGACCAGAGGAACCTCTCAAAAAGGTTAAGATCGAGCCTGTCGTGATTGAACACCCTAAGGTTGCTCAATTATCCATTAGTGAAATTTATCCCCTTCCTGATCTTAAAAAGTCGAATTACCAGGATATGCTGGCTTTAATTCTGTTGGCAGAATTTTTAGAGGGAGACTTTCAGGGGAGTTTATATGAGATCTTGGTGCATCAAAAGAAGTTAGCGTCTTCTTTTGCCAGTTCATCGGCTTTTTTCTCTGAAAAAGATCCCTGGAGCTTTGCTTTTTATGTTAAACCTACACCTACAGCAAAGTGGGAAGATATCGAAGCTAGCATTCATCAAAAGCTGGAGCAGATTGCTCGAGAGGGAGTCAAAAAAGATGATTTGAAGCGCGCTCGTCATTATGTCTATAACGAGCTTGTGATGTCTTTGGACGATATCTATCAAAAAGCTATTTTATTAGGGGATGTGCTTTCATCAGATGTGACATTAGAGCAGCTCAATGCTTTGCCAACGGATTTGGAAAAAGTTACGTCAGAAGATATTCAGAGGGTTGTTAAAGCTTATTTGCAGCCTGACAAAGCTGTCGTTGGCGTACTAAAGAAGGGGCAGTCTGTAAGTCCTTCCAAGGAGAAGACACAATGAAAAGACTCATTCTTCTCACCCTCTTCTTTGCTTCTTTGTTAAAGTCAGCGTCTTTTGCAGATGTGCTTCCAATACAACCTTTTTCAACGCCTTCAGGAATGGATGTTTGGCTGGTGGAGGATCACTCGTCGCCTGTTGTTTCTATGATTGCTAGCTTTCAAAAAGGCGATGTTACTACTCCCTATGCCCCAGAGACAGTGCTCCTTCAAACAGCTCTGTTAGCAGGAGCGGGGATATTAAGTCCTCTTGAGATGGATCGTTTTAGGAAGGAAACGCCTGCTGAATTTTTCTTAAACCTTGGTTTTTCAAATACGAGTTTGAACATAAAGACGACGCGCGAAAGTCTTAAAACTGTCTTGAGTCTATGGATGAAATTGCTTCAGAGCCCTGACTTTACAAAAACAGATTTAGGTTTTGAAAAGTCCCAAGCCCTTGAATTGCTCTCCGCCTTTGCAGAAGATGATGAGAGAGAAGCCTATCTCAAGTTACTTCAGGGTATCTTTCCGCAAGTTGGTTTTGGGGCAAACTTTAAAGAGGGAATTAAAAAGATAAGCACTATTACCCCTGAGGATTTAAGTGCGGAGGCGAAAAGCCTTTTTCTAAGTGCACGGCCAAAAATCGTCGTTGTGGGGGATATCACCCAAAAGGACCTTTTACAACTTTTAGAGGAAACGTTGGGAGTTCTTCCCCTTCCCGTCAAAACTCCTGCCAAAAGCGTGTTCAAACCGCAATGGGCGGCTAAGGAAGAAATTATTGAAAAAGTAGTGCCTCAAGCCATGGTTGCCTTTGGCCAGCCTGGCATGTCCCCTCAAAATAAAGACTACTCAAAATACCTTCTTCTAGAGTATGTCATTCAAGGACGCCTCTATGAGGAGCTCCGTGATAAACGCGGCCTTATTTATGGTATTCAAGAGTTTTCAATGCATCTCCCTCAGACGGATGTCCTCCTGGGTGATTTTTCTTGCGACTGTGGAAATGCCCAAAAAATTGCCAAATTTATCCGCTCCGAATGGGAACGTTTAAGGGACTTTGGAATCACAGAGCGGGAGCTCGCCTCCGCAAAGCTGACATTTAAGCGCGCTCAAATTCTGTCCCTGACCAGCACATCTGCCGTTGCCCATGAGTATATCGATTCGCTCATTTTTAACCTAGGACCGCAGGCAGCTAAAAATCAACTTGAGGAAACAGAAAAGGTGACCCTTGAGGAAATGAATGACTTTGTTCAGGACTTTTTAAAGCCAGAGCTTCTCTCATTTGTGCTTATAGGTCCCGCTGAGAAAAAACCACCAAAAAAGGATTCAAAGGATGTTGACTCAAAACCTTGACGGTTGCCAATTAAAGGCAAAACTTTTCCCACGTAGGGATGTGCTGGAACGGTTTCGGAAGGCTTATAACGCTGGTGAGTTAGCCCCCCTCGCCTTGGTCGAAAAAACCGATGACATCACTCTCTATCAACAAGCAATTGACCCTTTCCTTAAGTTTGAGGATGTTTTGATTTTAGGGACGGGGGGCTCAAGCCTTGGTGGGCAAGCTCTTTATGCTTTAAGCTCTCAAACGAAACCGCGCCTTCATTTTCTTGATAATGTTGATCCCCATACCTTTGAAAGGCTTTTTAAAACGATTAACCCAAAGACAACAGGCCTTATAGCTATTTCGAAATCGGGCTCTACTGTTGAAACCCTGATGCAGCTTTTGACCTGTGTCCAACGGGGGATTACAGAGCAAGTCTTAGTGGTGACCGAGCCTACGGATAATCTCTTGCGTAAGCTTGCCAATAAGCAGGGCTGGCCATGTCTTGATCATCCAACC